>JAZNBU010000062.1:0-9283 GCA_045587245.1 Christensenellaceae bacterium | reverse complement strand
TAATTAAAGCAAGGAGAAGAACATAATGATAAAAAAATCATATAGTATAATTATGTTGGTTCTTATGTTAGTAATTTCTTGCTTTATTTGTGTAGGTTATGCACAGCTAACAAAAGACGTAACTGTAAAGGGTAAAGTTGAAATTAAATTTCCAGAAGGGTTATTTATTACAAAAGTAGAAACCATATCATCGAGTTACGTGTCAACAAATTCGGTATCGTTTATTGAAGAATCTACAACGATAAATTCTATAATTAAAAGACAAGGCAATTCAGCGGGAACGGTTGTGTATGAAATAACCGTTTTCAACAATACAAAGTATGAATATGCATATAGAGGATTGTATTATATGTCTTCATATGGAAACAATTCGTATGTAAGCACAACAAACGGAAATAACAAATTAGGTGTTATTGTGAGTTTCCCAAATGGAAAATTGGTTGGTTCAAAAGAAGAGTTAACGTTTAGGGTTACATATACAATAGACAGGAGAATTAGTACTAATACAACTCTAGACACATTGCTTAATTATCAATTTGGTATCAACGTAGACTCTATTGATAAAGCAACGGACATAGTATATAATAAATTTTTAAATATATTAAATAATGAATCCACCTATCAAACATTAGTAGAAACGCTTGATGATAAATTTGACGGAGTGCAAGAGTGGACTTCAAACTACATAGGAAACGTAGGAAATGCAGTAGATAACGATATGATGACGGTTGAAACGTTATTTGCAGGGCATTTAACAATGATGGTTAACGGAAAGGAACAAAAGGCTTGGGTAATTATCAAGCACGAGAACCTTGACGGCAACGAAATGACCGGCGATGACTATACACTTAGATATAATCAATATGGTGAAATAACGCATAAAGGTTGTGAAATGACACTATATATGACGGTTGACCCATTGAACAAATCTAACGGTTGGGCTCCTGTATATGCAACAGTGTTTACTTGTGATAGAGATGCAAAAGGAAATATAATAAGCGATTGGTATCAGATTGGTGACACCTATTATGGGGAAGCAAATATCGTTGGCTATAATGGTGAGGCAGGAAAAACTGGTTCGTTTGTAACGGATAATTGGAAATCGTATTATTCAACGTATAAAATCACTGATAATTATACATATACAACAGAAGCAGGCGTGTCAATCAAAACATTAATGCAAGTTGTTGATAGCAATGCAACGAAAGAATTCCAAAACCTTCTTGTTAAGTGCGAAGAAATGATTGCTAATCAAAAATATGCAGGAACAGGAATTACCGTTGTTGAAGAAGGATATTTCAAGGCATCTGCATATTATTCGATAGATGCAAGTGGTAAAGCTATTGCTAATCAAAATGTCCGTAGAGTTTGGCTTCTTCCAATAATGCATGAATTAGTACATGATTTAAATGTTGCACAAGCAGAAATTGATAGAATAGAACAAGAGACGAATTCTTAAAAAAATTAAGATTAATATTATGAAATATTGACAATATATACATAATAATGTATAATTTTGTAAAACAAATGGGTTATTTTAACATTTACTATAAATATCAAAACTAAAAAATAACCAATAAAATTTGGCATTATCTTTGCTGGAGGTATGCAAGGAAAAAATATAAAAAAATAAAGGAGAATTTTTATGAAAACAAAAAGAACAGCAGTTGTAGCATTTTTGCTTTGCGCAATTATGGCAATCGGCATCGGTTTTGCTGCAATCAGTAAAAACCTTGAAATCAACGGTAACGCAAACCTTGGTATCAACGAACCAGGCTTCTCAGTAGCTTTCGTTGATGGTGAATGTTCTGCAGTAGGTACGAGTCAAGCAGGTACGCAAGGTCTTAGTGGCGATATACTTGTTAATGAAGGCGACCCTAGCATTGCAACATTCACAGTTAATGGACTTAAAGCCGAAAACGATACAGTTACAGGTACTTTCGTTGTTAAAAACACAAGTAATTCAAACTATCTTGCAGTTATAGCTAATCCTGTAGTAACTAAGGGTACACAAAACACATATTCAAGTTATGTTTCTGTTGAAGCTGCTTTCGCTGATGGTGCAGCGACAACTTTAGCACAAAATGAAACAACTACGATTATTGTAACTGTAAAACTCTTAAAGGTTATCAACGAAGCTTCTGCTCAAGTAACTTTCCAAGTTATAACACAAGCAACTTCTGCATTACCAACAGCACAACAAGGTTAATCTATTGAAAGTGCAGTTAAAATGACTTAATTATTCAGAGACAAGGGAGATGGAAAATGCTTGAAAGCATAAGAAGTGATAAAAAAAGAATATATATTGCTTGTTTTATTTTACTTTGCTGTCTCCCGATAGCTCTGTTTATTAAGCATGGACTAATAACAAGTGCGATATTTTTAGGGATTTATGCGCTTGCTGTAAGCGTGCTATTTAAAAAAAGGAATATCTTGTCGTTAAATAAAAGGCAAGTTATATTGCTTGTAGCAGTGCTAAGCACGCTATTTCTGGTTTTGTATTATTTGCTTGGCTTATCCTTTGGGTATTATTCTACTGCAAAGTTAAATAATCAATTTATTTTTACCGGAATTATTCCAATAATCGCAATTATTATTTTTACAGAAATTATCAGAAAAGTTTTTCTTGCAACAAACAGCAAAATAGTGTATTTAACGATGCTTGCGGTTGGCATCATCACAGATTTAATAATAAAAACCGTATTTAATTTTAGTTCCTTTGATGGAACAATGTATATCGTTGGACTTGTTTTAATTCCATCGGTAACGTTAAACGTATTTTTAAATTATTTGTCAAAAAGATATGGGATATTGCCTGGAATGATATACAGGCTTATAATGACCTTATATACTTATATCATTCCTGTAGTCCCACACGTTCAAGATGCGCTACTTGCTTTCTTAAAAGTAATGGCACCGCTAATTGCTATGGGTTTTATTAACTTGCTTTTTGACAATAAAAGACGTTTTCAAAAACACAAGAAAAAAACGTGGATTTCAATTTCCACAGCATTGCTCGTTGCTGTTATGACGGCAGTGGTGATGCTTATTTCCTGTCAATTCCGTTTTGGTGCAATAGTTATTGCAACAGAGTCTATGACGGGGGAAATAAACAAAGGAGATGTTGTCATCTTTGAACAATATGATGGGCAACAAATTAGTGAAGGACAAGTAATTATATTTAATAGTAATGGTGGCAAAGTCGTTCATAGAGTAGTTGAAATTAAAAACGAAAACGGCATAGTTATGTATTTTACTAAAGGTGATGCTAACGAAGACGTTGATGATGGATACGTCACCGCATCTCAAATAGTTGGGATTACGCATTTTAAAATTGCGTACATAGGATATCCTACTGTTTGGTTGAGAAGTATATTTGCTTAATACATTGGGAGTGCTTTATGTCTGAAAGTGAAAAGAAAAAACGATTAGAATATAGAAAGAAAAGAAGATGCCGTATAATTGCACAGGTTGTAGTGGCTTTTATGCTTATTATTGCTTTTATTCCTCTTACACTCATTTCAAGAGAAAAAGCAAAAGATATTGAAATAAGCTATAATCAGCAATCAACGATTGATTATAAAGTATATCTTAAAGAAAATAACTTTTATGAAGATGATTATCTTGGCAAAGGCAAGGAATACGTTGCTTCGCTTATAAATAATATTGTCGTAGATTTTGATTATGATTTTTCGCTCGATAAGCAAAGCATTAATAACGGTCGTATCAATTTTGAAGACAAAATGTATTCAGTAACATACGAGCTTTATGGTGAACTTAACATAATTAAAGAAAGTACAGGCAAAGTAATATTTAGCAAAAAATATCCTTTCGTTAATAAATATTCAACGTATGCTGTAATGGAACAAGAAACTTCGATTGAAAATCAGGTTGTAATAGATTATGCTGATTATAATAGTCTTGCAAAACAGTTTATTTATACATATGATTTAGGCAGACAAAACGTCTATAGTGCATTAAAAATATATATGAATGCTAACGTCGGTGGCATTTATGACGAAAAGGGTGTTGAAAGAACAGTTAGTCACTCTGAAACGCTTAATATTCCATTAACGGAAGAAACAATTGACATTAGTTTCCAATCTTCAATCCCTAATAATGGAAACAAACTTTTGTTTGAGGTTAACGAAAATGGTCAACCATATGGCTATATAGGTTTAGGCTGTTTGGCTTTAGGACTTATTGTTATAATCATTTCAATCATTTATGCTTTGTTAACAAGAAACTACGATATTGAATATGATATTAAGATTAAAAGGCTTGTTGCAACATTTAAGTCTTATATCCAAAAGATAACGACTAAATTCTGCACAGATGGCTATCAAGTGCTTAAGGTTAGTGAGTTTAATGAACTTCTTGATATCAGAGATACTACGCAATCGCCTATTCTTATGCATGAAAACCAAGATAGAACTATGACTGAGTTTGTTATTCCTACACAATCTAAATTGTTATATGTTTTTGAAATTAAGGTTGAAGACTATGACGAAATTTATGGCAGTAATAACGATGCGATAAATGAAATATCTGCAACAGAATATTTGGCTGAACAAACTTATGAAGATTTAGAAGATACAAGTGATACGCAACTAGATTATAGACAAAAAGCAAGTTATAATTACAGCTTTGCTTCAAAACTTCATTTGTCAAATAATCAAACAAAAGAGTATTACAAAAACATAATTTCTTTCGTTCAAAGCTATGGCGTTAATGTTCAAAGAACGTGGAAAAAAGAAAAAATAGCGATTGGAAGAAATGTGCTTGCGCTACTTTCGTTTAGGGGATTAAAACTTTCAGTTTCGTTTAAGTTAAATCCTAACGACTATGCACAAACAAAATATAAACTTGTGGATATGTCAAGCGTTAAAAAATTCGAAAAAACTCCTGCCTTTATGAAAATAACTTCAGATAGAAAGGCTAAGTGGGTAATTGAATTATTGCAGGCTGTTTTTGATAAGGAAGGAATAGTTAACAAAGACCTTGCAGTTAAAATAAAAAACATACCTGCAAAAACAAAAAAGGCATTAATTAAGGAAAATCTTATAAGAGTTCAACAAAGGAAAAAGCCTTAATTTTAGTAGTTAAATAAAAAAATAACGCACCAAGAATTTTCTTGGTGCGTTTTATTTTTTGGTGTTTTATAAATGAAAGGTAATTTCGCCTGAATAAATTTTTTGCGTTTTTCCATCAAGCTCGATAATAAGCGAATTATCATCTGCTATATCTAATACTTTAATTTGAGTTTTTTTGCCATCAATTTCAGCAAAAACGCATTTATCCTTTAGATAATTATTTTCTCTTGCAATCCTTAAACAATCGGAGTTACCTTTTCTTAGCTTAATTAAATCTCTTTTTAGCGACCTAAACACTGTCTTTCTTAGAGTTTTTATGTCATAGCTTTTGCCCGTTTGCAGGCTAATAGAGGTTGGCTGGGCAAGAAACTCACCAACAAAGTTTTGGGTGTTGACGTTTAAGCCAATGCCGATAATAACGCTTGAAAGCTTATTATTATCAGAAACGCTCTCTAATAAAATTCCACAAACCTTTTTGCCGTCAATATAAACGTCGTTGGGCCATTTTATAGAAAGGTTTGGGATATTTAGTTCTTGTAGCGTTTTTAAGATTGAAACGGCAGAACAAAGGGATAGGGAAGAAAAGTTTTGAACTAGTTTTTTGTCTTTTATTAAAACTGAAAACAATAAATTTTCACCCTTTGGGCTGACCCAAGACCTGCCAAGTCTGCCGTGACCGTCAGTTTGATAGTCTGATGAAACAAAGGTAAAATTTCTCAAGAAGAAACGTCCACGTTTTAAAAACGCAGACGTTGAGTCTAATTCATTAAAATGAAATTTTCTCTTCAAGCTTTTCATATTACAAGAAGATGGTGAGTAGAATACCAGCAGCGATAGCACTACCGATAACACCAGCCACGTTTGGACCCATAGCGTGCATTAAAAGGAAGTTAGATGGGTCTTCTTTTTGACCTTCTTTTTGAACAACACGTGCAGCCATAGGAACGGCAGAAACGCCAGCAGCACCTATCATAGGGTTAATCTTGCCCTTAGAAAGTTTGCACATAAGTTTTCCGAACAACAAGCCACATATAGCAGCAGTGATAAACGCAGCGATACCGAGAGCGAAAATCTTTAACGTTGCAAGTTGTAAGAAAGTTTCGCCGTTTGCAGTTGCACCAACAGAAAGACCTAGCAAAATTGTGCAGATATATAAAAGCGCATTAGCACAAGTGTTTACAAGGTTAGGAACAACGCCACACTCTTTAATGAGGTTTCCAAGCATCAAACAGCCGATAAGTGGTGTAGAAGAAGGAATTATCAAGCAAACAACAAGTGTTACGATGATAGGGAACATAATCTTTTCTGTTTTAGAAACAGGGCGAAGTTGTTCCATTTTGATAAGTCTTTCTTTTTTAGTTGTCATAAGTCTAATAATAGGTGGGAATATAATAGGAACAAGAGCCATATACGAATAAGCTGCAAGAGCAATAGCCGCAAGCATACCACCATTATTAGGAATCATGCTGTTAGAAACCAAAATTGCCGTAGGGCCGTCTGCACCACCGATAATACCGATTGATGCCGCTTCAAAGAAGTTAAAACCAAGAAGTAATGAACCAAAGAAAGCGATAAATATACCAATTTGAGCAGCAGCGCCAAGAAGCATAGTTTTCTTATTTGCGATAAGTGGACCAAAGTCAGTCGTTGCACCGATACCTAAGAAAATTAAGCAAGGATATAACTCGCACTCAACCCCAAGGTGTAAAAATCCAAGTAGTCCACGATGCTCTGTGGTGACCGTTTCTCCATTTATAACTTCAGTAGAGTAGGTTATATAAATTTCAGGGAAGATATTAACTAAAATAATACCAAAGGCGATAGGGATAAGTAGGTATGGTTCAAAACCTTTTTTAATTGCAAGGTATAAAAACAACACGCCGATTAAAATCATAATAAGGCGCATCCAACCATCGCCGTTAAAGAACTGAGCAATAACAGTTCCTTCTAAAATAGAACTAAATAAATCAGCAATACTCATTTTATTTCACCAATAGTTTATCCTAAAATAACGATAGCGTCTTTATTGTTAACCATGTCGCCAACCTTAACGCAAATTTCTTTTACTGTGCCTTCAAATGTAGAAGGGATTTCGTTTTCTAGCTTCATTGCTTCAACAACAGCAACAACTTGACCTTTTTTAACAGTGTCGCCAACGCTTACTTTAACGCTTAAAATTTTACCTGCGATAGGTGCTTCAACAGCGTTTGCGCCGTTTGATGCAACTGCCTTAATAGGTGCAGGTTGGCTTGCTGGTGCACTGATAGATGCGTTAGATTCGCTAACTTCTTCTAGTTGTACTTCGTAAAGTTTTCCGTTTACTTTAACCTTATATGTTTTCATATTACTTAATCTCCTTTATGCTAATAACTTTGATATCTTTTTTTGTTTGTTGTCTATAATCTATACTAGCAACAAGTGTTGCAACGATAGCGTCTTCATCGTTCATATCCACGTCAATTTTGCTTTGAGCGCTCATATTACTTGGAGTTTTTTGGGTTGCAGGCGTAGTTTTGTCATCTTTTTTAGCGCAACTATCAATTATCTTGCCAGCACCAAAGGTGATTGCTATAATAACTGCTAATATAGTGAAAACTAAAAGAACAGAAATTACAGAAACAAGACCGCCTTGACCTAAGTCTTTTCCGTTTCCGTCAATTAAACTTAATAATAATGTCATAATAAATTAACCTCTAAATAATAACGTTAAATTCTTCAACTTGGTTTTCTTCTTTAGGTGCATATTTCTTTTTCAAGAAATCTGTTGCAACGTTTTCAAATAGAGCAAGCGATAAAACGTCTTCATCGCACCTAGCAATACCAGCATATTTTTCTTTAAGAGATTCAAACTCAGGCTCTAACAAGTCAGCAGGACGGCAAGTGATAATCTCGTCATCACCAACAATAGGCTTAGCAACCGTTTGGTCAATTTCAGCAGGGGCTTTGCCATATTTACCGTGCAAATAATCCTTGATTTCCTTAGCAACGATTTTATATCTACCCATAAGCACGTTTAGAACAGCTTGCGTTCCAACCATCTGTGAAAGAGGCGTGACAAGTGGAGGGTATCCCATTTCCTTTCTAACTCTAGGAACTTCCTTTAAAACTTCGTCGTATCTATCCATAGCGTTTTGACCTTTGAGTTGGCTCATAAGGTTAGAAAGCATACCGCCAGGCACTTGATAGGTCAAAATATTTGGGTTTGCAGTTAGCGCCTTAGGGTTTAAAGTGCCGTTAGCAAGATATTTTGAAACGACTTTATCCATAATAGGCTCGCACTCGTGCAGAACGCTTTCATTTAGGTTAGGAGCAAATTCAGTGCCTTTTAAAGCAGAGTTAAATGCTTGTGTAGATGGTTGACCCGTTCCACCAGATAGAGGTGATAAAGATGTGTCAATTCTATCACAACCAGCCTTAATTGCAGCCATATAAGTCATTTCACAAATACCGCCAGTACAGTGTCCGTGAAGTTCTAATGCAAGGTTTGTGTTCTTTTTTAATGCAGTGAAAAGTTTAGTAGCATCTTCAGGGAGCAAAACACCTGCCATATCTTTTATGCAAAGTGAATCAGCGCCAAGGCTTTCAACTTCTTTTGCAAAATTTACGTAGTAGTCAATGGTGTGTACGGGTGAAGTTGTATAGCTTAATGCAATTTGGCACTCGCCACCATATTTTTTGGTTGATTTTACTGCTTGACGCAAATTTCTTATATCGTTTAGCGCATCAAACACACGAATAATATCAATTCCGTTTTCAATCGACTTTTTGCAAAACATATCAACAACGTCATCAGAATAGTGACGGTATCCTAAAATGTTTTGTCCACGGAAAAGCATTTGCAATTTAGTCTTTTTACATACTGCTTTAATTTTTCTTAAGCGTTCCCAAGGGTCTTCATTAAGGAATCTCATGCAAGCATCAAAAGTAGCACCACCCCAAACCTCTAAGGCATAATAACCAGCATCGTCTAAAATTTTTGCCATAGAAACGACTTCATCAGTCGTCATACGAGTTGCAAATAAAGATTGGTGTCCGTCACGAAGAGAAGTTTCAACAATTTTAACTGCCATAATAATCTCCGTATATATATTAGTTATTATAATTTAACCATAAACAATTATATTGTATAATTACATAAAAAGTCAACTCTCAAATAAAAGTTTGTTAAAATTTTTTTATTTAAAAAAATA
>JAZNBU010000061.1:0-7652 GCA_045587245.1 Christensenellaceae bacterium | reverse complement strand
AAAAACAAATAAAAACAGCAAGAAAATCTTTTTCCTTGCTGTTTTATAATATTTTTCTATTTAGATAAACGCTTTATAGATTGCGCTTATGCACTTTTCATAATCACTATTGCTTACGCCAATTATGATATTAAGTTCGCTTGAGCCTTGGTCAATCATTCTAATATTGATATTAGCCTTAGCGAGTGCGTTAAACAGCGTTGCTGCCGTGCCTGAGCGCATTGCCATACCATGACCAACAGTTGCGATTAACGAGATGTTTTCTATAACGTGAACGTAGTCTGGGTTAACGTTTTCTCTAATTTCATTGACCATTTCGCTAAGCACACCGTTCTTTAATTGTTCGCTCTCTAATACTACAGAAAGCGTATCAATACCTGATGGCAAGTGCTCAACGCATACGCCATAGTGTTCAACAACTGATAAAACCTTTCTAATAAAGCCGACTTCGGCGTTCATCATTGATTTTTCAATGAGAAGAACGGTAAAGTTTTTCTTACCTGCAATACCTGTGATAACGCTTTGGTTTTCTTCAGCTTTATATTGGTCGTTTGGAACAATCATCGTGCCTTTATCTTCTGGCTTAAAGGTGTTTTTGATGTTGATAGGAATACGTCTTTTCATAACAGGCGTGATTGCTTCTGCATGAAGAACTGATGCGCCCATATATGAGAGTTCTCTTACTTCTTTATACGTAATTTGTTTGATTGCCTTTGCTTCTGGAACGATTCTTGGGTCGCAAACTAAAAAGCCACTAACGTCTGTCCAGTTTTCGTATAAATCAGCCTTAACGCCACGGGCGATGATAGAACCTGTTATATCACTACCTCCACGGCTAAACGTTTTGATTTCGCCTTGGAAATTTTTGCCATAAAAACCTGGGATAACCGCTCTATCCACGTTTGCAAGCCTGCTTGCAACCTTATCGTCGGTATAGTCGTCGTTTAATCTGCCGTGTCTATCGAATCTAACCATCTCAGCACAGTCAACAAACTCAACACCTAAAAAGGCAGCAAAAATTCTTGCACTTAAATATTCGCCCCTAGATGCAGCAAAGTCAGCGCTCTTATTTTGTTCAATTGCCTCTTGAGTTTCGTTTAAAATTTCTTCAATCTCAAGGTCAATGCCTAAATCTTTAACGATTTCGATAAACCTTTCCTTAATTAAACTAAAACTCTTTTCACAACTACCACACTCTAAAACTTCTTTGTTGCATTTATAGAGCATGTCCGTGATTTTAATATCATCCTTAAATCTCTTGCCTGGTGCTGAAACAACCACAAAGCGCCTTGATGCGTCACTTTCAATAATCTTCTTTGCCTGTGTCATCGCCTTGGCATCTGCCATTGACGTTCCACCAAATTTACATACTTTTATCATTTTGTTATCCTTCTTCCTTCTAAGTAATATCTTTTTTCTATGCCTTCGCCCATTGAGAAAGTTTTTCTTGGGAAAGCTCCGTTTTTACAAACGTATCTAAAAAGGTCTCCTTTGTCAAGCTTTTCAAAGAATATGCCAACGGCATCTTTTCTACTGCTAACGAGCTTTGTCAAGTTTTCGTCGCCGTGAACGTAGTCAACAGCGCCACCGTTGTTTGCAATAAAATCTTTTATATATTTATCAACCGAGCGAATCCCTGTCGGCAAGTCGCTAATCCCATCTTTTGAAGTGGTGTTTTCGCCGTCAAATATACGCATTTTTCCACCATCAACTTGTAATAGCCCACTCAAGAACTTTTCTTTATCAACGCTATAGACGTATCTATGGATAGGCTCAAAATAAATACCTTCGTCATAAACGTTTACAAGTTCAACGAGCGCATATCTTGCTGGGTGATTTGCCCACTCGCTTTTATCCAACGTTTTCTTAACGTTGTTCCAATGCGTTTTTGCAGTTGCAAGAGAGTGATTCCCATCGCCCACAGCAAACAAAAACTTGTCGTCTTTAGCATACTTCTTAATAAGTCTATCGCTATCTAAAAGCGCATAGAACTTGTCTATAATCGCTTTATAATCATCAATAAAATAGCCTTCTATTTTTCCACCTTGCATATTAAGAGTAAAATCATAAACCTTTTTGTAATTTTTGCGATTGTTATAAAGTTCTTCGGTGATTTCTCTTTTTTCGTCATCAAAAAGCACCATTACGTGTGGAAATTCCACCAAAGCATCTTTTCTGATTTTTAGTCTTGGCGGAATTCTTTCTTCAATAGTTCCTTCAGTCGCACGAATAAGCGCATTGTTTTTTGGGGAATATTCATATTCTTCTAGGTCAATCGCCGTCATAAGCCCTATTCTTCTATCCACGAAAGGTGTTTTTCTGACCGTTAAAATAAAACCTTTTTCAAGCTTATTAAACGTGCCGTCAGCAAGATAGTCTTTTATGTTTTGATTGATTTTTTCAATACGTGCATCAGCGTTGTCTTCAAGATAAATCTCAGGAAGCGTTAGGTTAAGCGTGCTTTTTTTACCATTAACTTGATTTGAAAGTGTTTGCCAATACTCCGGCTCGCTAGTGAATTGGTCACAAGCAATGCACGCCCACGCCGTCATATCAGGGGTGTTTGGAAGTAAAATATTGTCTGCTAAAATAACTTGTTTGTCCATATGTATTTCCTTGTTTAATTTTATCTATTTTCTATTTAAGTTTAACACCAAAACTGTGATAACTGCAACGAAAAGTGCAAGCACAAGAAAACCTAATTTTTTCCAAAACACTTTTGCGCCACTCTTTGTTTCGTTCGTATCGTTTTTGCCTGTAATTCTATTTTGCATAATTCCCCCTATCTTTTAGCACTTTCAAGTTCTTGCCAATAATATTTTGCAAGCACTTTCTTTAATGCTTCGGTGTCTGCGTATCTTGTAATTTTACCTGCTCTTGCTATAGATATAATACCTGTTTCTTCTGAAACTATAAAAGAGATTACGTCTATAGTTTCTGTCACCCCGATACCTGCCCTATGCCTTGTGCCAAGGTCTTTTGGTATATTTTCTATGTTTTGTGAAAGTGGCAAAAAGCAACCTGCTGCTATAACTTTTGTTCCACTAATAATCATTGCGCCATCGTGAAGCGGTGCTTTTGGGAAAAACACACTTTCAACAAGTTCACTACTAATATCGCAATTAAGCCTTACGCCACTATCTAAAATTTGAGTTGGAAAACTGCCTGACGTTAAAACTATGATTGCACCCACGTCATTCTTTGACATGTTTTGAAGGGCTTTTACAATTTCTGCAATACAGTTTTGAATTTTATCTTCATCGTAAGATATGCCTTCGCCGTGTTTTGCATCTAACAGTTTGGTATTTCTTCTTGCCCATAGCATGCGCTTGATTTCAACTGAATATAAAGTCACTATTCCAATTATGAATATCGCTGGGATAACCAAATAAATAGCCGTGTTAATATTCTCGATAAAGGTTAATAGAGCACCTGCTATTACCATAACCATCACAAATAGCATTGCAAGCGCCCCTGAATCGTTATCAAACAGGAATTTAATCATATAGTAATATAGCACTGTAAACACCAAAACGCTTACTGACGTTGCTATAATACCGTTTGTTGTTCCTAATATGGTATCGACAAAAAATTTTATTTTTTCAATTAACATACTCCACCTATTTATCCGTTAAGATTTTAAAAATCGTTAAATACGCAAAATCGCTAGCGTCACATCTTCCACTTTTTATTTTATAATCAGCATCGCTAAGCATATCCACAGCGCTTTTTAAAGAACGTTTTTTGAACATTGCCGATTGCGATTTCATTTTTGTTATAGCGTATTCTTTCACGCCGAACGCCTTTGCTAAATCCTGCACGTCCATACTACTGATTGAAACGTGCAAAAGCCTTCTAAAATAATTATAAACGTATGATAAAAGTCTGGTTGCTTGCTCGCCCTTTCCAAGCATATCGTTTATCATCAAAAGCGCTTTGTCAAAGTTCTTTTTACCAATTTGGTCGGTTAGCTCGTATATCTTATACTCTAAGTCTTGGGCAACGAGATTTTCAACGTCTTGCAACTTTATTTCTTTTACGTCTTGGACGTAGTCTATAAGTTTTTGCGTTTCGGTTTTAATTCTGGTCATATCGCTTAGGCAATATTCGCTGAGAAGTTTTGCCGTCTCACCATCGATAACCACGCCTGCAAGCTGACACTCTGCTTTAATCCATCTTATTATTAAACTTACGTCTGCTTTTGAACAATCCACCATGCAAACGCTATCAAACTTCTTTAACTGCTCGCAAGATTTTTGGTTTATTATCACAAGCACGCTCGATAAAAATGGATTTTCTAAATAACTTGCTAAGCCTTTTTTAAGCTGTTCTTGTTTAGGATAAAACTCTCTTATGATGGTCATACGTTTTTGACTCATAAACGGATAACCTTCAAGCGAAGATATAATTTCGCCCACGTCACTATCAGCTTGCAAGTTGACAAGATTAAGTTCGGGATTTGAAATAAACTTATTTTTCAAAAGAGAAACACCACTCTCTCTAAAAAAAGCGTCTTCCCCTTCAAACAAATAGATTGCATATTCTTGCCCAGCGTTTAAGCCGTTTTTAAAGTCTAAATATTTCAAAACACACTTCCTCTAATATATTCTATCACTATTTGATTATTTTTGCAAACATATTGCTTTTACTTTTTGCATTTTTAACTAATTTTAAGGCATATATTTCCATAACTTTCAGCATTTTGATAAATATTGCTATATTTATAGCTAACTGCAGTTGTTGGCAAATATTGTGAAAAAAGTGCTTCCGACCTATCCAAACACACCATAATATCATAGCCACTATCCATACACGAAAAGTCCAAATGTTCATCGCCAAGTTTTGAAAATATAGCGGTTTTCTTATTACCCACCGTGCCTAGTAAAACTCTGCCAGCCATTGCAAACGATAGTTCAATTTTCGTTGTTGATAGCGTCTTGCCGTCATTAAAATTTTGTAAGGTTATTTTTGGAAATGACACCTTGCAAATTTGCTCCATTTCTAGCTCTTTATTACCATAATAATATACCTTTTTTATCTTATAAACCGACGTCATTTTGGTTATAAATTGTTGCAAATCTACATCAAAGCCACCCATAATTATAAGCGTGTCTATTTGCCCCTCTCCCGTTTTATTAACAAGCTTTTTTAGTTTTGCAGTTGAATAGATATAATTTGCCTCGCTTATTATTAAAACATTATGTTTTTCTTCTGAAATATACGTTGCACTAAGCGTGTCGCAACTGGTCACGTACATAGCAATATCATTATTTTTTGAAAAATTTGTAAAAACGCTTGTCATCACACAAACTATAGCTAAACACAGTGAAAGTGCGTGTTTAATTTTCCTTTTAACGTTAAACATATCGCCTAGGACAAACCATATAAAATAATAGGTAATTATGGCGCTACCAAACGCAATTCCACCAATCATAAAAATTTTATAGTCAAACGCACCGATTAAAATATTGATTAATTTGAATATATAATTTGACGGAAACAGCAGTACGCTTGATATGCTAAATATTCCACCTATTATTGTGGCGACAAGGGTTAAAATAAATATAAACGAAACGGCTGGGATAAAAATTAAATTTATTAATACCGAAATGGTTGAAACTTTACCAAATGCATATAGACATATTGGCAAAGAAAATAATTGTGCAGAAACAACCGTGCCTACTGAACTTGAAAGTTTTGTTGGTAAGAATTTGAAAAGTTTTGAAATAGGTTTTGCTAAAACTATAATGCCTATAACCACCATAAACGAAAGCTGAAAACCAACGCAAAACAGCTGAACGGGCGAAATAAGCAAAATCAGAATTCCTGCTAAAGATATTGCCGATAACGCATCGTATCTATTGCCACTAAACTTTGCAAATAGCATAACCGAAATCATTACCGACGCCCTCAGCGACGATGCCGAAAATCCACAAACGCCACTATAAAACAGCAAACAACTAGTGATGATTATTGCCTTTATTATACTGCTGATTCTAATCTTTTTGAATATAAAAATTAAGACGGTGGCTAAAAAGCCGATGTGAAGACCTGACACGGCAAAAATATGCGCAACACCTGCATCTCGATAACTTGAGATTAGGTCATTATCCATAAAGGAAGAGTTGCCCGTTAAAAGCGCATATCCAACTGAAAACTCTCGTGTATCTAACCCACTTTTTAGCGAATCCCGCAAAAATATGTTTATACGCTCGAATATAGTTAAATTAAATGACGTTTTAGTTATTTCTTCAGCGTTTATGCTCGCATAATATTTTATGCCACGCTGAATATCATTGCTATTAAATCTGCCTTCATAAACACTAGAATTATCGTATAAACAAGCATTAAAAGATATCATATCCCCTACATCAAGGTCTGAACTACCTAAAACCGACAATGAAATTTTGTATTTAAGAAAGCCTTTTCTGATTCCGTTAATCTCAGCATTGTCTAAAATAAATTTCTGTCCTGTTTCCGTTTGATAGCACTGCACGATTTTGGCTTTTACCTCATAATTTTTACCACTTAAATTGGCATTA
Source organism: Christensenellaceae bacterium (assembly GCA_045587245.1). Lineage (GTDB taxonomy): Bacteria > Bacillota > Clostridia > Christensenellales > Borkfalkiaceae > UBA1259. The sequence goes on along the minus strand of JAZNBU010000061.1, from coordinate 1,110 downwards.
TTATAATCGCTTATGTTAAAGTAAAAATACATACTGCCAATTATAAAAAATATAGCAAATATTATGGAAAATATTGAGTTTTTAACAAGCTTTTCTCTATTTGTGTAAAAGCACATGAAAATTATAACTGGAATTATAAAACTCGCACTAAAAAATACGCCCCACACCACTTTAGAGCGCATAAAAAAGTAAGTTGATGTTATCCCGCAACATAAGCTTAGCGCAATAAATAGTATAGGGCGAAAATTTATAATCTTTTTCATTTGTGCTTTTTCCATTTTTTTCTTTTAAATTTTATAATAAACTCTAAAAAATGTCAATCTAATCGTTGTGTAAACTAGTTTTTTTTGCTATAATATACTTAGCCTTCTGGGTGCGACAGGAAAAGCAAAAAAAATCCACAGAAAATTATAAAGAAAGCCGTCGTCTATATTGAACAGCGGAGCTCTTGGCTGACGTTTTTCCAGCCACTAAATAAAGAGATGCAGAAGCAATAAGCGTGGCATTCGCCTGTTGACAAAACGGGTTATTATTTTCTTTTCCACCGGCCTATGCAGGTCTTTTTTATATTTTGCTATAAAATTTGTTGCATTTAATTTATTAATGTGCTAAAATAACAGTCGTTGATAAATTTAATAAGCACGCCCTCATGGTCAAGCGAAGAAGTACGCCGCCCTCTCTACTAGCGGAATCAGGAGTTCGGACGCCTTATGATTGTCTCTCTTTGATGGGCATAGTCCTGCGTAGTAACACGGAGCAGTTTCTCCGTAAAAGGAGAAGCGAACTCTATATATAAAATTTAATATTTGACACGCCCTCATGGTCAAGCGGTTAAGACGCCGCCCTCTCACGGCGGAATCAGGAGTTCGATTCTCCTTGGGGGTGCCAAACAAAAAAGGATAGGTTTTTTACCTATCCTTTTTTGTTTTGTATTCTCCCTTGAGAACGAACTCTAGTTCGGTCATCATATGATGGACTATCCTTGACGGACGAGACCATCGTAGCGTTAGCGTAGATGCTTCTCCTTGGGGGCATAATATAAGCAAATCTATATTTATATGGATTTTAGTTAGCTTTTTTCTTAACTTAATTAAAAAAATTATGTCTATT
>JAZNBU010000060.1:0-2134 GCA_045587245.1 Christensenellaceae bacterium | reverse complement strand
GTGGTCTTTCTGAAGCAGTTGCCCAAGGCTTAAAGGAAAAAGGCATTGAAGGGTTTAACCTAAAGGCTGTGCCTTGTGATGGAATTGAGGCTTGCCGTGTTGCGCTACTTAAAGCCTCTAAGAAAATGCTTGATGGCAACTTTATTGAAGGTATGGCGTGCATGGGTGGTTGTATAGGTGGCGCAGGCTGTTTAACTCACGGCGATACAAATAAGATTAGGATTGATAAATACGGAAAAACAGGTTTTACTGCTATATCTGATGCAGTAAGCGCAATGGATGAAGACTAATTTGCATACGTGGGCATATTGCCACGTAATAACATATTAAAACGTAAAATTTAAAACACAAAAGCGAGAGCAAAATGCTCTCGCTTTTATTTTTGATTTTTCTAAGGCTTTGTCAAAGAAAGTAAGCCGTTAAATAAGTCCTATCATTAAGTTGCAAGAAAGTACAATAAGTACGAGTGCGATAGGATATGTTGATGCATAAGCACCGGCAACGTCATCAGTTTCTGCAGTTGCAATGAGTGAGCCAAGTGCAGGTGTACTTGTCATACCACCTGTGATTGAGCCGAGGTTGTTAAGTAGTGGCATTTTAAGGAGTTTGCCACCGATAAAGTAGCCTATAATCATAGGCACAAGTGTCATTGCAGCACCACCGAGTAAGCCCCAAGCAATAATTCCTGCATCGCCCTTAATTGCATCGATTAAGCTTACGCCACCTTCAACACCAGCACCTATAAGGAATAACATTAATCCTAATTCTTTTAGTGCTTTAAGTGTTGTTTCAGGAATTTCAAGTGAAAGTTTGCCGATTCTGCCAAAGTGACCGAAAACTAAGCACATAATTAAAACGCCACCTGTTGTGCCAAGTGAGAACACTGCACCAGCGAATAGTGGAATTTTGATTGCGCCAAGAATAAGACCACTTACAACTGCAAGTGCAAGTGCTGTAAAGCCGAAATCATCACACTTAAAGAGCTTTGATTTATCAATAGTTTTTTCTGCTTGTTCAATTGCGTCTGGTTTTAAGAAACTTCTTTCTTTTGCCATATCGCTCTTTAAGATTTTTGGCATAAGTTGAACAAAGAGTACAACGCCGATAACACCAAATGGATATGCGATTGCGTGACCGATTGTAACTAATGTATCAACTTCGCCCTTAATTTTCATTGCTTCGATAGCAGCAGAATAACCTGGAGTTGATGTCAATGCGCCAGATAAAACACCTGACCAGAAATCTGAGCCGTATGGTGAAATAAAGATAAATAACACCGCAACAGCTGTTCCGATAACGATAATAGAAATTCCTAAGAATATGTACGTCTTAAAGTTCTTTTTTAAGTCTCTAAAAAACTTTGGACCAGCGATAAAACCAACAGAGCCAACGAATAAAACTAAACCGATATTAGAAATAGCAGATTTATAATATCCTGTAATTTTAGATGCCCCATCAAGGTGCAACACCCCTAAAATAGGCAAATTTTTTGGAATATAAGTGCACAAAACACCAAAAGCGATTGCAACTAAGAATACGCCAGCCGTACCTAAAGAAACGCCTTTAATATTTATTCTACCTAACATATAGCCAAGTGCTGTTATAACGAATATACCGAAAAGCATTGCAGAAAGTCCAAACACACTATCAACGCCATCTTTATGGGTTGTTGCATTATAACCACACCAAGCAAAAACGCCACCTACAATAACGATTGCAAGCGCAATCCAGAGCCATTTAAGGCTCTTTTTGTTTTCTTTTTGTTCTAACATAATTTTCTCCTATGTAATATATATATGCAATTAATATTACAAACAAGTTGGGCATTAAACAACGCCCAACAAAGTTTATGTAATTTATTAAATTTAAGGATTAGAAACGAGCAAGACAAGGCTCGCTAAGTGGTTTGGGTGAGATAGACCTTTTTGGTCATCGAAGTCAAAACACTTAGCAGAAACGCCGTATTGCGAAGTTTATAAGCCTTATATCTAAGGATTAGAAACGAGTTAGGCAAGGCTCGTGCAAACGAGAAGATTTGATAGAACGTCTGTTCATCAAAGTTTCGAGTTTGCACAGAAACGAAGCATAACGCCGTTTATAAGCCTTAAATTGCTGGTTGTTTTGTATAATTTGG
>JAZNBU010000059.1:0-22346 GCA_045587245.1 Christensenellaceae bacterium | reverse complement strand
AATTTTTGTACTTCACTATAATATATAGTTCCATCAATTTCAACGTATGCCCTTGCATAAACGTCATCCGTCATATTCTTTGCGGCAATGCCCCTTGAATAGAACGCCAAACATTCTTTTCCTTTTACTGTGACCGTTTCTTTTTGAGCTGAAACTTGGTATTGTTCCGTGCCAAGTTCATATGCGCCTTGAACGTCATCCCAGAATAACAATTTTACAGTAGCTTCATTTGTATCAAAGCCTTGACTGCTTACTGCATAAACGAGATAAAGTGAATCTGAATAAGAAACGTTTCTTGCCTCAATTGTAAGATTTATCGTGCTGTCAGCTTGTGCAGCAGGCATTTTGACGTTGGCCAAAACCCCACAAAGCGCCATAGCGAACACAATAAATAAACTAATAATTTTGTTCCTTAATTTCATAAAGAATCTCCTTCTTTAACTATTTTTAGATTAATCAAAAAATAATCTTAAATCCACCCTTCTGGGTGCATATTGCTGTCAAACAACACGTCTTTTTGAACAAACAAAATAATTTCAATGCTTGGTTTTTCGTACATATCATACCTCCTATCTAAATCGTAAAGTAAACATATTTTATATTATATAATAATATACGCATAAGCATTATAACACTTTCTTTGGTTTTATGCAACTAAATAAAACACCTATCTTCATATTATTTGAAAAACAATTAATATTTTTTTTCTTCATAATTAGATTAAAAGATTAAACAAGCTAGCCACACCCTTATTTTACATAACAAAAAAAATGAGCCATACCTAATGGTATAACTCATCTTTTGGTGCGAAGGATGGGACTTTCGCCTGTGCGACCTTCTCCGATAAACAGTGGGTGTCCACTGTTTACCCTTTCGGGAAATTGCAATCAATTTTCTCCCCATTCAAGTCCCATCTTAAACTTTATTATATAACAAAAAATCTCTTCACACGTTTTGTGTGAAGAGATTTTTGGTGCGAAGGATGGGACTTGAACCCACACGGATAACCATACGCCCCTCAAACGTACGCGTCTGCCAATTCCGCCACCCTCGCATATCAGCCTATATATATTACTCAAATTTTTAGGTTTTGTCAAGAATTTTTTTATATAATTTTTTATATTTTTTAAAGTTTTTATGAATTTTTTGAATATACTCCCTGCTTTCTTTAAATGGAATATTATTTAACGTTTTACCGTCGTCACTTATACTTTTGTCCATAAGCCAACTTGAAACGTGCCCTTCGCCTGCGTTATAAGCTATTAGTGCGGTATCCATATCCTTAAATTTTGCAAACAAATATTTTATATAATAGCATCCAAAATTAATATTATCATCTGCATTTAATAAATTATATTTTTCAACGCCAAGTTTTTGCGCAATATATTCACCTGTATTTTTTGTTATTTGCATAAGCCCTATTGCATTTGCTCTGCTAACAGCATTTTGATTAAACGAACTTTCTGTTTTAATTACGGCAAACACTAGCGTGCGCTCTAAACCATAATTATCGGCATATTTGCACACAATTTCTTTATATTTAAGCGGATAAACATATTTTTTTTCATACATATAAGTAAGACCGAAAATCACCAGCAAACTCCAACAAATTACCAAATATATACTCAGTAATTTAAATGAAATTTTAATAATTTTTTCTTTCATGTTTTTTGTCATAAATTTCACTAGTATTATTATACGCAACTTAGCTTAATTTTACATTTTATTTTTGCAAAAAACAAATTTGACAATATTTTATGTTTTACGATAATTTTTGTTCTTTTAGTTATCAATTCTTGATGTATAATCAACTCCACACTTACAAAAATTGTTATGAAAAAAATTTACATAACGCTAGCAATCACTATAAGCCTTATTATGTTAATACCTAACAATATTAAGCCTGTCTATGCTACGTACACAACTGAATATTTGCGAGTTATTGATAAAACCACGCCTTTTTATAAAAACGTTTATGACAATGAACCGCTTTTTTATTTACCGTTTTCTTATTACGTAAAAATAATTGGTCATTCGGGTGATTATTATCACGTGGAACTGCACGGTGACAATGGACAGATGGCAATTGACGGCTATGCACCAGCCGAAAAACTTTTTGATGATAGCCTACCCGTCCTTTCACCATTTCTAGAATTAACAATAACAACTGTAGGCACCGCTGTATTATATAGCGACATAAAATTGTCATCACCACTGCAATATATATTTGCAGAAAGAACACTTTACTATTACGGCGAAATTACAAGCGAGCAAGGCACATTATTTTACGTTGGTTACAACAATCGATTAGGGTATGTTAGAGAAAGTGACGTTTACCCTTTTATAATTCAAAATCACCCGAATGACTTGCCTTCTAGTTCGACCAATTCGCCTCAAGAACCACTTGAAAGCGCCAATAATACTGGCATTTTTGAGCTTAGAACAATTATTATTGTATGTTTAATTTTTGCAGGAATTATTGCGCTTTTTATTGCATTAAAAGGTAGCCAAAACAAGCAAAAAAACTTTAATTATTATGAAGAAAATGATTACGAATAAACATTAAGCAATTAGTGTGATTTTTGATTTTTCTTGCACTTTTTTAAGCTTCTTTTTGTTTTTATTACACTGCACGTCATAACTTTCAACTCGTTTTAACAGCTCCTTAAAAAAGTTTGTATTCAAGCAATTTTTCTCAAACCATTCGTCAGTTAAACCCACACCGTCAAAAGACTCGCTTAGTCTTTTGGCTAGGCTTACTTGTTTTCTAAAATATGCCCTGCTCTCATAGTCAAAACCTATAAAATACTCTTTGGGTTTTCTTTTGAAATATTTGTATTCTAAGCAGTCCATCTCATATGCCGAAAGATTTTTAAGTGCCTTTTCAATAAACTGCTTAAGCTCTATAAGCGCCACCTTTTGAGCTGTGTATTCAAGCATTTTCTCGCACTGCTCTATGCAAGGCGAAAAGTCGGTCATAGACGATAGCGCCTTTCTTTCCACCAAGTCGTCAATTTGCTCCTTTACAGCATCTATATTAGCATAAGCATATAGAATTGTTTTCGTGTAAATTGTTTTCATATGTTTCTCCTTGTTGCTTCACTTTTGCATCGATGCCCTTTAATTCTATTACCATAATTTTCCAAAGTCAATGTTATATGTCTTGTTTTACGAACATTTGTTCGTGTTTTTTATTATATAATAATGTCGAATTGTGACAACATTTGTCATATTTAAAAAACATGCTGACTTTAGTTAATTTTTTTATTAATATATAAGATCAAAACGTCTCTAATACGTCTCTAAAACGCCTTTATATTGTTTTATATAATATTTTTTAAATTAAATTAATAAATATAATGACAAAACGAAGAATTTGTGCTAAAATAAATAATATGAATATACAAACACGAAAAAAATTTAATTTTTACTTAATATTAGTTTTATTTACGATGCTAGCAATTTGTTTAGCAGGCTTTTATCAAACAACTTTTTATTCAAAAGCCCAAAATGCACAAATTGAACATTCTACTTTTTTACCGCAAACGAGTTTGGAAAATACGGCGCTAATATCACCAATTGACGTTTATCATGACCAAAGTGTGACGGCTATAGCTGATGAAACGCAAAAACTTTTCGTTCACTATAACGGTGAGTGGCTTGAACCTTTAACAGATTTTACAGCAATAAAACAAGTTAAAAAAATAAATAGTTCAAACTTGCTTGTTTCTAATTCGGGCAGTATTTATAATATTGATTTAACCAAACTTGTTTCTTCACCACAAACTGCTAAGTCTCCTTTAACTGACGGATCAAATAATATCGGTGGTAATTTTTTTGATATTAACGATAATTATTTAGTGACGGCTTATAGCACGGTTTGTTTGATTTACACAAATACTGAAAACGGTTTTATTAATTTTGATAGGCTCACCGCTAAGGACTCAACGCCTGTAGCCATCAACAATAATAACCAAATTTTCTATGTTAATAGCGATGGTATTGCCGTTTATGATACGCTAACAAAAAATTATTCATCTTTATTAAAGGGTGTTTTCCCAAGAAGCATGATTGCTGACAATCAGTTCTTATACTATATTGACGGACAAGATATATTTATGCTTTCAACAGCTGGTGGAAATCCTAATAAGTTAAACCAAAGCGATATCGATTCTGACTTTGACCTTGGCGTTATTGAAAACCCTATTGCCATTTCGTTTAAAGGTCAAAACCTTTTGATTGCTGATAAAGATACTATTCAAGAATATAGAGTTGAAGATAACACTATCATATTTACAGGCTTTGCGATTGCGAACGGCAAAACTGCTTACAATCGTATTTCAAAGAGAGCAACTGAGGTTGAAAAAGTTTATGATTCTGTTGGTGTTTTGGACGACTATAAATTAACGGTGTTTAAAAACGTAAATAGTCAAAATAGATATGCGAGAGAGAACTATAAAAATTATTTATTAAACACACTTAAAATTAATGGCGATTCCCCTTCTTCTTTTGCACTTGGACAAGATAACGCTTTACTTTTATATAACCCACTTTCAGCAAGTAAGTTTGTTTCGCTTTTAGACTTTACAAAACAAGATAATTATCTATCAAACCCATATGCTTTGACAAACGACTCGGTTATCCACGACGTTTGCTATCAAAGTGGATATTATTATTTACTTTGCGATAACGGCACTGATTCACAACATATTTATAGAGCAAAAGCTGATGCTGAAAGCCTTGATTTTAGTCAGATTGACCAAAACCAATCTACAGCTAGGTTTACAATGTTTACAGTGGATACTTATTCTAACGTATATCTTGCAAACCAAAAGACTGTTGCAAAACTTTCAGTTAGCGATGGATATTCAAATTTAATTGAAATCGGTAATAGTTTTGAAAATATAACAAAGCTTCAAACTGACCTTTTAGGAAGGCTTTACGTTGTGGATAACGGCAATGTTAAGAGCATTGAAAATAGCACCGTCACCGGCTACGCCTTGCCAAAAGTAAAATCGCTTAGCTTTGATTTTGTGGATAACGATGCATTTATGATATATAATGATAGCGAGTTTATTCACCTAACTACAGCGCTCGACAACGTATCTATTGCCGACCTTGTTGTTCCAGAAGATTTTAACTTGACCTCTAACCCACTTGCTCCAAACGTTGCAAACGACAACTTGCAATTTTATACGGCAATTAAAGATGCAAACGTTTACGTAGTGAAGACTAACAATCTTGCGAAAGGTCAAAAGTTTGCGTTTGATAGCCTAAGCTCTTATACAGGCGAATACGTTGAGATATGCACGGTTTCATATAACGGAGTGCCAAAATTTTATGCATTAGCTTATCAAGATTCAACCAATCAAGACAGCATTGCACTCGTTGATATATCACAAGCGCAAAACACCAATAAGCAAATTGAAGAGTTAGAAAAAACTGCATACGTGGCAACAGACGTTAACTGTTATTATTTACCTATCATAACATCTAGCCATAAGTTTGTATTAACCAATCAAAATGAAATTCGCCTTTCAAAAACAACGCCGATTAGCGTGAAGAAAAAGCTTTCGTTTTTAGAATGTGATTATTATTACGCCGAGTTTAAAATAGATGGAATAACATATAACGGATACCTACCTTGCGACTTTACCGTTGACGTTTTGACTGATGATTTTGAGTGGGAACAATTTAATTTAGAATTGGTAAAAAATACTTGGGTGTACAAGCAATCGGACATGCAAGAAAAGGCTTTTGAGCTTAAAGATAACAGCGAAGTTAGAGTGCTTGAAACAAACGATAATATTTGCAAGATTGCATATAAAAATGACGGCGCTTGGGAAATCGGTTATATTTATAAAAATAAAATTATTGACCAGCCGGCGCTTGCAATTAGAAATATTTTAATTGTCCTTGCAGTCGTTGCTTGTCTATGTGGAACTTCCACCTACTTCTTGCTTAGGCATAAAAAAGAAAGGACAACTAAAGATTAATTAAAAATCTATCACAATTAAAAGAAGTCTTCTGCTCAAGCAGAAGACTTCTTTAATTTTTACTATTCTATATATGCATTTTCTTCCTGTGTGTGCATGCCCCCAAGCAGGCTAAATTCTTCATCTAAATCAAAATTTTCTGCGTTTTCATATGCTGCAAGTTTACTAATTGAAACCTCGTAAGCTGTCAAAGTTTTAACGTCGTCATCGGACACTTTCTTTTGATACTCACGGCTTTGAATTCTGCCACTGATAGCAATTCTTTCACCTACGGCAAGATTTTTTGCAAACCTTGCATTTCTCCCCCACGCAATACATGGAATATAGTCCGACTTGTTGTAAGAACGATTTACAGCAATTAAAATATCTGCAATTTCCCTATTAAACGGTGTTGTTCTATAAATAGGTGGCTTACAAATATATCCCGTTAAAACGATACTATTTGGGTTTTTAATAGGTGCATCATCTAAAAGTTCTCTCACAAACACTGTCAGCATAAGCTTGCTTTTGCCATCAACGAGCTTATTATAACTTCTAAACTGACCGATTGCGTTTATGGTCACACCGACTTTTAAATCTTTATCGCTAATAAGCCTTTCAGATATCGTCACGGGTAAAATATCGCCCTGACCTGAAAGTCTTTTAACTAAAACGTTCATTTCGTAAAAGCCCTCGCCATAAACTTCGTGTGAAAACTCTGCGTCTGACAAAATTTCGCCACTGATAAATACTTTGTTGTTTTTTTCTGCTAAAAAGTTCATATATATATTTCCTCCAAAGAATTTCCTATGAATATTGTATTTGCGTTCCGTCTGCCATCATTTTATAATTATCTTTATAAATAAGATTTCCTATTGACACAAACTCAAAGCCTTTTTCTTTTAATTCTTTTATAATAGTAGGTAGTGCCTCTGCCGTGTTAAGCCCTTGATTGTGGAAAAGCACTATAGAGCCACTTTTTACTTTGCTGATAACCCGTTTACAAATTTCGCTAGCCGATATATCCTTCCAATCCAAACTATCAACGTCCCACTGCACTGTATAAAGGTTTAACGACCTTGCCGTTTGAATTAGCCTATCGTTATAGTCGCCATAAGGCGCTCTAAACAGTTCAACCGTCTTTCCCGTTATATCTTGTATTGCTTTTGCAGACGATGATAGTTCTTTTATTATATTTTCGCTTGAAAGCTTGCTCATATATGGGTGAGTTGCCGAGTGAGTGCCTATCTCGTGCCCAAAGCTATCGATTTTCTTTACGTACTCTGGATATTTTTTAGTCCAAAATTCGACGGCAAAAAACGTGCATTTAACGTTTTCTTTTTGCATAATTTCTAAAAGCTTATCCGTATAGTCAACTCCCCATGCACAATCAAAAGAGATTGCTATCTTTTTTTCGCTGGTTTCCACCCTGTAAATTGGAAGTTCCCTTACAGCATACCCATAAAAAACTTGATATGCGCCCGTGCCATTTAGTATTATCGAACAAATTACGCCAACTACTATTAAGGTTAAGAATTTAAGTATTGATTTTTTCTCTAAAACGGTAAAATACATTATAAAGATTTCCTTTTGTCGAATTTTTAGAGTTATTGTTTAAATAATATGCTTATTGTCATTTGCTTTTTGCCATACAATAACTAATATGAACTTTGTAATTTAATTATGTATTCTTTAAAAATTTCCCCTTAAAAAAACAAAAAAAAAGCCCCCAATTTAAAGGACTATTTTTTATTATTAGAACTATTATTTTAGTTAATATTTCCGTGTAGCATATCTGATATTATTGCTATAATTTTATCGTGGCAACCACCACAGCCCGTTGAACAACCCGTCACTTTTTGAACCTGTTCAAATTCTTTTTCAACGTCTTCAAATCTTTGATTGTTTTTTACAGCGTCTTCAATATCAAATAAACTAACTTGCATGCAGTTGCAGATTATTTTATTCTCTTTGTATTCCATAATTTTTACCCTCGAAAATTATTTGAAGTATCTCTTGAGCAAGCCTTCAAATGCCTTACCGTGACGAGCTTCGTCTCTTGCCATTTCGTGAACTGTGTCGTGAATAGCATCAAGATTGAGTTCTTTTGCTCTTTTTGCAAGTTCAAACTTACCTAACGTTGCACCGTTTTCTGCTTCTACCCTCATTTCTAAGTTCTTTTTTGTAGAATCAGTCACAACTTCGCCGAGTAGCCCAGCAAACTTAGCTGCGTGTTCTGCTTCTTCAAGCGCTGCCTTTTCCCAGTAAAGACCAATTTCTGGATAGCCTTCTCTATGAGCAACTCTTGACATTGCAAGATACATACCAACTTCTGTGCATTCGCCTTGGAAGTTCATTCTTAAGCCTTCAATGATTTCAGGGTCAACGCCTTGAGCAACACCTACAACGTGTTCAGCAGCCCAAGTCATCCCTTCTTTTTGCTCATTGAACTTTGTGTCTGGTGCGCCACATGTTGGGCATTTAGCAGGTGCAGTGTCACCTTCGTGAACATAACCACAGATTGTGCAAACAAATTTCTTCATAATTTTTTCTCCTTATATTGCGATTTTATCGCTCATATTTTTTTATTTTTATTGTTTTAGGCTTTGTTAATCAGCCTTTTTAATTACATTCTAAACAAGAGCCGTAATAAATGCACTTTTCTCCACTCACCTTAACACCAAGCTCATTTAATTCTTGTGGGATAGGTGCAGGTTTAAATAAGTCGATGATTTTTCCACACTTGTCACATACAAAGTGGCTGTGACGTGAAGTGTCTCCATCATAATGCAATCTCTTGTCTTCAGTTTCAAGCGTTATTATCGTTCCCTCTTCTGCTAAAAGCTTAAGGTTACGATATACCGTTCCTAAACTGATATTCGGATTTTTCTCTCTTGCCGACATATATATCATCTCGGCTGTGGGATGGTCGCATCTGTTCTTGATTAAGTCTCTTATCAGCTCCCTTTGCTTTGAATTGCGCATTTGCCACCTCCTTATCAGTAATGATTACTATTATTATATAGTCAATTAAGGAGTTTGTCAAGAGATTTTTAAAAGTTTTTATAACTTTTTTAATTTTTAAGAATTTTATTTTTTTGGTTTTAAATTTAAAATTAAATTTGTTCCAATTCTTTAAGCCAAAGCGTGCTTACGGCATCAGATGGCATTTTAAATTCCCCTCTAGGAGAAAGTGCAACACTTCCCACTTTTACTCCGTCTGGGAGGCAAGAACGTTTGAATTGCTGATTAAAGAACCTTCTTATAAAGATTTTAAGCCACTTTAATATTGTTGGGCTGTCAAACTGACCTAAAAAAGTTTCTTTTGCAACAAACAAAAGTTTTTTTGGTGAATAGCCTCTTCTTAACATATTGTATAAGAAGAAGTCGTGCAAAATGTAAGGTCCAACGATGTCTTCGGTTTTTTGCGCAATATCATTGCCGTCTGCTGGAAGTAGTTCTGGACTTACAGGCGTATCTAAGATATCAACTAGCACGGCTTTAAGTTTGCCCTTGCTATTTTTAGCATAAGTGTTTACAATATGGCGAACAAGGGTTTTTGGAATAGAGCAGTTAACTGCATACATTGACATATGGTCGCCATTATATGTTGCCCAGCCAAGTGCAAGTTCAGAAAGGTCTCCTGTTCCGATAACTAAACCGTTATTCATATTTGCAACGTCCATTAAAACTTGTGTGCGTTCTCTTGCTTGTGCATTTTCAAAAGTAGTGTCAAAATTATCTTCGGCGTGCTTAATATCTTTTAAGTGCCTTTGGACTGATTTTGTTATATCTATCTTTTTAAGCGTTACGCCAAGCGCCTGAGCGAGTTTTATTGTGTTTTGATAAGTTCTAGACGTTGTACCAAAACAAGGCATTGTGATAGCAATAATGTCTTTTAATGGGCGATTTAAAAGGCGCATTGCCCTTTCGCATGCCAAAATAGCAAGCGTCGAGTCTAAGCCCCCAGAAAGTCCAATGACGGCCTTTGATGAGCGAGTATGTTCTAATCTTTTCTTTAAACCTTCAGCTTGCATTAAAAGAATTTGTTCTGCCCTGTCATCCAACATATTGTCGGCTGGAACAAATGGTAATGGCTTAAACTTTCTGTCTAGCTTTTTAGAAGTATGAGTAAGTGAAAATTCTATAACAGCATATTCTTCATTACTATATATATGTTTAAAGACGCAAGCTCTTTCGTTTGAGATAAAGTCTATGTCAATATCTGATATTATCATATCTTTATCAAAAATTTTGCTGTTTGCAAGCACCTTTGATTTTTCGGCAATAATCTTTTGTCCACCATACACACAGTCGGTTGTTGATTCACCATAAGACGCATTGCACATAGCGTAAGCGCACGAAAGTTTTTCGGCTTGCGCTTTAACCGATAAAAGCCTAAGCTCTTCTGAACCAACACTTTCGCAAAATGCACTTAAGTTAACTATAACGTTTGCGCCGTTTATTGCGTGGCTTGTTGATGGACTAAGCGGACTAACAAGGTCTGAACCTATTTCAGCACTAACGGTAAACTTTGTGTTTTCCTTGTTTTTAAAAATGATTTTGTTCCCAAAAACAACTGTTTGACTAAACAAAGAGATTTCTTGATTATCGTCTGGGCATTTAGAAAAGTCAAAGCCACTGCCCCCAAACTTTTGTGGAACTATACCCAAAATCTTGCCGTCACAAATTCCAACAGCCGTGTTATATATTTTGTTTTGGCATCTTATTGGTGCGCCAACAAAAATCAAGGCATTTATTCCCTTAGAGTGATTTGCAATTTTTTCAATAGCCTTTTCCACCCCGTCAAGCAATACTTCGCTATTAAAAAGATTAAAACAAGTGCTTGCCGATAAGTTTAGCTCGGGAAAAACTATAAGCTCAGCACCTAAATTATATGCACTGTCTATCGCTTTTATAGTTGCATCTAAGTTATAGTCAACGTCTGCCACTTTTATTGTTGGAGAACATAATGCCGTTTTGATAAATCCGTATTCCATAATATTATCCTACCTTAATAAAACAGTTAAGTTCTTAGTCTTAAAATTTGCCGTTTTTGTTAATTTTGACAAAATTTAAGTTTTCTACAATATTATTTTAACCTATTTTTTGAGATTTTGCAATAATTTTTAAAATAAAAAATGGCAAAATTTGTGTTTTTTGCCATTTTTGTTATTTTTTGATTGTTAAAATTTAAGCATCATATCCGTTTGGATTTTTTGTTTGCCAATTCATAGCATCACGGCACATATCGTCAAGAGTCTTTTCAGCCTTAAAGCCTAAAACTTCATAAGCTTTTGTTGGGTCTGCATAGCACTCGTCTATATCGCCTGGGCGACGTGGCATAATTTTATATGGGATTGGTCTGCCACAAACTTTTTCAAATGCCTTAACCATATCAAGAACGCTATAGCCTGTGCCTGTGCCTAAGTTTACTATAATTAAGCCTGGGTTTTCAGCGAGTTTATTTACTGCTAAAACGTGACCCTTTGCAAGGTCAACAACGTGGATAAAGTCTCTTACACCCGTACCGTCGTGCGTATTATAGTCATTACCAAACACACCGAGATATTCACGCTTGCCAACAGCAACTTGCGTGATGTATGGGCAAAGGTTGTTTGGAATACCTTTAGGGTCTTCACCGATAAGCCCTGATTCGTGCGCACCAACAGGGTTAAAGTATCTAAGTATCGCAATGTTAAATGAGTTATCTGATGCATATAAATCTTTTAACATATATTCGATAAAGAGTTTTGTGCTTCCATAAGGGTTAGAAGTTGAAAGTGGAAAGTCTTCTCTAATAGGAACACTTTCTGGCTTGCCATAAACTGTTGCTGAAGATGAGAAAACTAAGTTTTTAACGCCATGGTCACGCATAGCAAAAGCCAAAATCAAAAGACCCTCAATGTTGTTTTCATAATATTCGAGTGGTTTTGCAACCGATTCACCAACTGCTTTTAACCCTGCAAAGTTGATAACTGAATCAATCTTGTTTTCTGTAAAGATTTTATCTAAGATTTTTCTATCACGGATATCTCCTTCATAGAATTTAACCTTTTTACCCGTGATTTTTTCCACCCTTACAATTGATTCGTATTTACTATTCATAAAGTTATCAATACAAACAACGTTGTGTCCTGCGTTTAAGAGTTCTACCGTTGTGTGAGAGCCGATATAACCAGCACCACCTGTCACTAATACGTTCATTTATTTTACCACCTTTTTATTTTTTACTAATATTATTTAATTTTGCCAATGATATCTTCATAAGCGTCAAAATATCTTTTGCCTAAAACTTCAAGCGAAACTTTGCAAAAATGATACGGGTCACGCCTGCCAATCTTATCGTTTGCCATAAGGTCGTCTGTAGGAACAAACCTTGTTAAATTTTCCTTTGCCATCTTTTCTTTTAAGACACCTAGCACTGCTTCTGACGGCATTTTATAAAGCTCTACAAACGACGGTGTAAACCCACCGCATATAAACGGCTTATCGTTGCCATATCTTGACCTAATAGAACTGAATAACTCATTAAAATTCTTAGAATAATAATCTCTTATTTGGTCATAGGTTAAGTCTCTATTTTCATAAGCATCATGTTCGCCTTGGTGCCACAAAACGCAAACAACCCTGTTATTTTTGTTCATAGCAAGAGATAAGTCCACCATTTCAAGCATACGATTATAGATATAATCTTGTTGTCCCCAATGTCCACCCTTAAAGCCCGTGCCACCGATTGGGGTGTTTACAATCAAAACTTTTCTGCCTTTTTTGAGATATTTATCTGCATAAAGTTTTGCGAAAGTTAAATAGAAAGTTCCGATTGTCTCGTTCTCGCCCCTTTCTTTAGCAATATGAGTATAGCAGTCTTCGTGACCTTTGATGTCAATATATACTTCTTGTGGAGTTGGGCGACGATAACCTTTGTCATAATCGTTGTCAAGCATATATATCATCACGCTCTTGCCAAGGGTTTTCAGATTCACCTAGTCCGTTGCAACTGCATTTGATTGACCTGCGAGTATTATTATATCATAATCTTGATTATCTTGATTTCTTAGTTTCATATTTTTTGCCTTTTTACAAAAAATTTATTTTATATCACAAGTGTTTAATTTATATCACAAGTGTTTAAGAACTTGATAAATGCTTCTTGTCCTTTTTGGTCGTTCTTAAATACTGCCGTGTTAAAGAGAATGTTCTTGCAAACGTTATTAACGTAATCAACCACTCTCTTTTCCGCACTCTCAAAACTATTGTGATAGCCTTCTTCAACAAGTGCTTTAATCATATCTTTATGTACGTTTAGATAATTATCAGACTTAGACAATTCTTCATAATCGTATTTTTCTTTCTTACATAAAATATCTGCTATCATTGAAAGTTGCTTCTTTAGTCTTCCTGGAAGGATAAATAAGCCCATTGCTTCAATAAGACCGATACCTTCTTTTTTGATGTTATGATATTCTGGGTGTGCGTGGAATATTCCGTCTGGGAATTCATCACTTGTGCGATTGTTCCTGAGTATCATATCTATAATATATTCGTTGCCTTGTTTTCTACACACAGGAGCAAGCGAGTTATGTCTTACGCCGTCTGTATAAGCAATAACGCCCACGCTTTCATCGGTGTATTTTTCCCAAGCATTAATGATATCTTTTGCAAAGTCAGAAAGTTGTTTTCTATCTTTTGAAGATAGTCTAATAACGCTGTTATACCAATCAACAATGCCAACGTTTACGTTTGGATATTTGCCTGCGTTCATTGCCTTCTTTATTGGGGCTTTATGCATTGGCATAAGATGTTCGCCACCTTGGAAGTGTTCGTGATTAAGAATAGAACCACCGATTATTGGCAGTGCTGCATTTGAGCCTATCATATAGTTAGGAAAAAAGTCAACAAAGTCCATTATCTTTTCAACAGTGTCATCAGCAATGTGCATTGGCTGGTGATCTTCTGAAATGGCTATCATATGTTCGTTATAATAAGCGTATGGTGAGTATTGAACAAACCAGTCTTTTCCACCGAGCTTGAGCGAGATTGTTCTAATGTTTTCTCTTGCTGGGTGAGAAAGCGTGCCTTGGAAACCTTCGTTTTCCTTACATAAAAAGCATGCTGGATATTTTGTCTTTTGGGTTGGTTTAACAGCTAAAAGCTTTGCTATTTCTTTATTGTCCTTTTCGGGCTTACTAAGGTTAATTGTGATTTCTAAATATCTATTCCCATCCTCATAAACCCAAAGCATATTTTTTGAGATTGCAGTTTTTTGAACGTAGTTATTTTTTATTGAAAGGTTATAAAAATATTCGCACGCCTTTTCAATACCCTCTTTGTTTTTTATTTCCATAAAAGTTTGGTTTACTTTTGATGGAAGTGGGGAAAGTATTCCGAAAATGTACGTTGAATATAAATTTCTTTCTAAATCGGTTGTTAAGCCGTTTTCTATAGCGTATTCTTCAACTTCCATAACAAGCTCGTCTGGAACGTCAAGTTTTTCCACGTAAGATAAATCTAATTCGCCGTCATAAGGCTCTAAAAGTTTAAATTCTCTGAGCAAGAGATTA
Source organism: Christensenellaceae bacterium (assembly GCA_045587245.1). Taxonomy (GTDB): domain Bacteria; phylum Bacillota; class Clostridia; order Christensenellales; family Borkfalkiaceae; genus UBA1259. The sequence continues at coordinate 7,807 of JAZNBU010000059.1, read as the reverse complement.
CGCATATAAATTTCATCTCTTTTTTCTAAATGTAAAAACGCTTTTGAATATTTTAATAATTTTTCAACTAAAAGTTTTCCGTCAATCATGCTTTACCCTCTCTATTTTTATAGTAATAATAATATCTGCACTCTTTATTAGAGTTATATAACTTCCTGTCTCTATCGGCTTTTTGCTTAAACTCTTTTTCGAACTTACTTGCACTTGTTATTATAAATGCCGACCAGTTATCAAGCCTTCTAAATAAATTGCCAAGTTCTCTGTTGCAAACACTTGCCTCGTCTTTATCATAAACCCTTTCGCCATAAGGTGGGTTTGTGATAATCGTGCCACCGCTTAGGCTATTTTGAACGTTTTTAACGTCCGAAACATCAAACTTAATTTTATCCAATACCCCTGCCTTTTCGGCGTGTCTTTTTGCAAGTTTTATTGCTTTTGGGTCTATATCCGATGCAAAAAAATCAAGTTTTAGGCTTCTATTTTCTTTATCTAGCGCCTCTTCCCTTGCAAGGTCAAAATACTTTTCATCAAAGTTTTTCCAATCGTTAAAAGCAAATCTACGATTTATACCACTTGCAACGTTCATTGCAATTCTTGCACTTTCTATAGCAATCGTGCCCGAACCACAAAATGGGTCTAAAAACGGGTTTTTGTAATAAAAATCGCTAAGAAGCACTAGCGCTGATGCCAAAGTTTCTTTTATTGGCGCAATACCTACCAAGTCACGATAGCCCCTTTTATGTAAGCCTGCGCCACTCGTATTTAGATATATGCTTACTTCATCTTTGAATATTGAAAACTCTATTTGATAAGTAGCACCGTTTTCAGTAAGCGTTCTTTTATAAACAGATGAAAGCTTGTCGCAAATTGCCTTTTTGATTATACTTTGGCAAGCTGAGATTGCATATAACGTACTTTTAACACATTTGCCGTTTACAACGATTTTTGCAGTTGGTGGAATAAAATCTTCAAACCTGACCTCTCTTGTACCGTCAAATAGTTCATCAAAAGTTGTAACGGGAAACTGAGCAAGCTTTATATACACCCTGTCTGCCGAACGCAAAAACATATTGCATCTTGCAACTGCAAGCATATCTCCCTTAAATGAAAGCGTTCCGTTAAGCGCTGGCGCATCGTCATAGCCCAAGCGTTTTAATTCACTTTTAACCACCTTTTCAACGCCTGACGCTGAGGTTATGGTTATTTCAAATTTGTCACGAAAATTTAGCATATTGTTCATCAGTTTTATTTTAAACAATAATGCAAAATATTGCAAGTGATTTTTAAGTAATTATATAAAATATAATTATTTTTATTAAATAAGGCGTTCGATTTTTTGCGAACGCCTTGTGTTTATATTTTTTTATTCCCAAATTGCATACATAACAAGTGGATTGCCGTCGTATATGAATTTGTATTCATTAAGGTTAGAATAGTCTGCAATTAAATACTTTTCGCCCGTTGTTGCATTTACCCAACCTAAAAACTCATAATCAAGGAGCGGTGCCGTGAGTTTAGGAAGGGAAACAACGTCACCTGCTTTTTTAGATATCTTTTGCTCACTTGACGTAATACCATCTACGTATGCACTACCAGACAGTACCCCTAAATAAAATTTTATTTGCCCCTCTGCTAGAGTATCTATTATAAATCTAGCTTTGAGTGTAATGTCTTTTGTAATTTCAGTTGCATCAAAATCAAACGGCTCGTCTTTACCTTCTAAACACCAATAAACAAAAACTCTGTTTTCTTTTGTTGGGTTTGTTGGTTTAACTGCATAATATCCATCGTAACCTATTTCTTGTTCAAGGTAAACTTGGTCTCCAATAATATATTTAATTGTATATAAGTCTGGGTCTGATTCCCAACGTGCTTTTAACGTTAAGTCTTTCTTTGGTCTACTAAAAAAATTAAATATATTGCTTTGCGATTCCACATACCAACATAAAAAAGTATCACCTGCTTTTGTTGGGTCTTGTGGTCTTTGTACTAAATTATAATCTGCAACAACCTGTGTTGGAACTTGAGAACCACCCCTTGAGTTAAACGTTATTGTATATCTTTCAACGTCTGATTCCCAACGTGCTTTTAGCGTTATATTACTTGAAACAACGTAATTATCAAAATTAAAAGCTATAGTTTTTGTATCTAAATACCAATACAAGAAAGTATCATCTGCTTTTGTTGGAGCTTCTGGCTCTGCGATAGACTTGCCATCTTCGACTTGCAGACTTTCAACAGCGGTGCCACCTAAAGAATCAAAAGTGACTGTGTATTTTTTTGTCTCCTCACTTTGTTTACACGATACAAGCATGGCACACGATAAAACTGTCAACATAGCCAAGACAATGGCCAATATTTTCTTTTTCATAACTTTTCTCCTTATGCATCTAATATTTTACAATAAAATTTGTATTTTTGCAATACTTTTGCCATATTTTACTTGTTTTTAATCATTTTAATCGATATTTTTTCCAAACGGGTCGCCTTTTATATCGGTTGAAGCAAACTTTTTGTCTTGTAAAATTCTTGCCCTTTGCATTGATGAATTGCCGTATTTTTTTCTAATATTATCAACTGCTTCGTCAAGTCTTTCTTGCTTTTCGTGCCTTAAATTATCCACGTCAAAATACATCTGCTCTAAGCTGTGCGTAAAATCGCACACAGAAACGCCTGCCGCCCTGACGGGACTATCCCATTTGTAAATTTTTTCAAACAAGTCGTACGCCACGTTTGCTATATCTATAGCACTATTTGTTGGGTGGTTAAGTTTTGTTTGTTTGCCGTAATTTCTTAGCTCTCTATCGGTCACTGTTATCTTAACGGTATTTGCTTTTCCTAAGCCACTTTCTCTAAGCCTTGAAGCAACACTCTCGCTCAGCAAGAGTAAAAGCGTTTTCACTTCATCAAATGAATTTAGGTCTTTATAAGCAGTTAAACTATTGCCTATGCTTTTAGCGTCGCTTGCGTTTTTTTCAACAGGTGAATTGTCAAGTCCGTTTGCATAAGAGTAAAGAGTGTTTCCCCACACACCTAACAAACTGCTCAAAACTTTTGGGTCAAGCCTTGCAATATCGCCTATTGTATGCACGCCGATTGAATTTAGTTTTAAGTAGGTAGATTTACCAACGAACAAAAGGTCCTTTGCAGATAGTGGCCATACCTTTTCTTTAAAATTATTCACGTCAATAACGGTCACGGCATCTGGCTTTTTCATATCCGAGCCAAGTTTAGCAAAAATTTTATTGAAACTAACACCTATGCTGACTGTTAGCCCTAATTCTTCTTTTACTGCTTCTCTAATTTTATGGGCAATCTGTTCGCCCGTGCCGAAAATTTTTGTAGAGTCAGTCACGTCAAGCCAGCACTCGTCTATGCCGAAAGGTTCTATATTATCAGTAAACCTTTCGTAAATTTTTCTAACTTTTTTAGACATTATCTCGTAAGAAGTGTGGTCGGCAAGCACACAAACTAAGTCCTTGCACTTTTGTTTGGCTTGCCAAAGTACTTCGCCCGTTTTTATATCAAAACTCTTTGCAATTTGGTTTTTAGCAAGCACTATTCCGTGCCTATCTTCCACGCTTCCACAAACTACAAGTGGTTTATTAGCGTGCTCAGGGTGTTTTAAGCTTTCAACAGAAGCATAAAAATTATTCAAATCGCTATGCAATATCGTTCGCATCTTTCCCCCTTTTTTAGCAAAATAGTTTAGACTTTTTATATATAAATTTTTATAGCGCATACCAGCATTTTTGCCATTTTTTTGCGCTTATATTCTTATATGACAAATGCCCCTTGTTTTTAGGGGCATTATTGTTTGATTTTTTATTAAATTATAATTTGTTTCTTTGGATTTTGCCACTAACCGTTTTTGGAAGTTGGTCTCTAAACACAACGATACGTGGGTATTTATAAGGCGCTGTTTTAGCCTTAACGTAGTTTTGAATTTCCTTCTTTAACTCTTCAGTGCCTTCCGTTCCTTTTGTTAAAACGATGCTTGCCTTAACGATTTGTCCCCTTACTTCATCAGGCACAGCAGAAACGCCACACTCTAAAACGTATGGAAGTTCCATAATAACGCTTTCAATTTCAAATGGCCCAATTCTATAACCACTTGACTTGATAACGTCATCAACTCTACCAACGTACCAATAGAAACCGTCTTCATCACGCCAAGCAGTATCGCCCGTGTGATAATAGCCGTCATGCCAAACTTCTTCAGTCTTTTCTTTATCGTTATAATAACCGGTGAACAAGCCACAAGGCACGCCGTTTTTAAGGTTTACAACGATTTCACCCGTTTCGCCGTCAGGAACAGGGTTGCCGTTTTCATCGTGAAGTTCTATGTCATAGATAGGCGCAGGTTTACCCATTGAACCAATTTTGTGTGGCTTTCCAACTAAGTTGCCGATAAGCATTGTTGATTCTGATTGGCCAAAACCTTCTTTAATTTGAAGACCTGTTAATTTCTCAAATTGATAATAAACTTCTGGGTTTAAGGCTTCGCCAGCCGTTGTCATATGCTTAACCGAAGAAAAATCGTACTTAGAGATATCTTCTTTAATAAGCATTCTAAGCATTGTTGGTGGCGCACAGAATGTTGTGATGTGGTATTTAGCAAACATAGGCAAAATATCGCTTGCATCAAACCTATCAAAGTCATAAACGAATGTTGCAGCCTCAGAAAGCCATTGTCCATATAGTTTACCCCACATAGACTTAGCCCAGCCCGTATCTGAAATTGTAAAATGCAAGCCGTCTGCATCTACCGTGTGCCAATATTTTGCAGTATGGAAGTGTCCTAATGGATATTTATGGTTGTGTGTTGCTATCTTTGGATAGCCACTTGTACCTGAAGTAAAGAACATAAGTAGTGGGTCGTCACCACAAGGTGAATCTTCCGTTCTATTAAAGTGGGTGCTAAAGAGTGAATATTCTTCATCAAAATTGCGCCAGCCTTCTCTTGTGCCGTTTACTATAATTTTATGAACTACGCTTGGGCATTTTGCGCTTGCTATATCAACTTGATGCGCTGTATCGCCGTCAGCCGTACAGATAATTGCGCTTACGCCAGCCGAATTAAATCTATATTCAAAATCGTGTTCTTGGAGTTGGTTTGTTGCAGGGATTGCTATTGCGCCGAGCTTATTAAGTCCTATCATTGCAAACCAGAATTGATAGTGCCTTTTAAGAACAAGCATTACCCTATCACCCTTTTTAATGCCCAAAGACTTAAAGTAGTTTGCGCATCTTGCTGATTCTTTTTTAATGTCTGAAAAAGTAAATCTACGCTCAGTTTTATCCCTTGAGATGTGTAGCATTGCAAGTTTATCCGGCTCTCTATTAGCGAGAGCATCAACCAAGTCAAATGCAAAGTTAAACTTATCTGCATTTTTGAACTTGATAGACGTTGGTGTGCCGTCACTATCAATTTCAACGTCTATAAACTTATGATATTCACGAACTTTGTTGTCGGCAACGTTTTGAGCTTTTGGATAGTTGATAACTTTTTTATCTGCAGAAAGTTCTGGAATAGGCTCGCCTGTTGGATTTAATACGATAGCATAAAAGATACAGTCTCTGCCGTTTACTGCTATCATACCGTGTGGCGTGTCACTATCATAATAAATACTGTCGCCTGGGCCTAAAACTTCTTGGTGGTTACCAATTTGAACCTTTAAGTAGCCGTCAACAACAATGTCGCATTCCTGACCAGCGTGGGTTGTGAGTTCGATTTCTTTATTTTCGTTTTCGGCAGAATACGTGCTTCTAACATAAAGTGGCTCAGCAATTCTGTTTTGGAAGGCATATGCCAGGTTAAAATACGTCATACCGTGCGCTTGTGAGATTTTTTGACCACTGCCGTGGCGTGTTAAAGTATAGCCCTTAAGTTTTGGGCTATATCCCTCTATAATTTCAGTAACGTTAACGTTAAGCGCATTTGCACAACGATAAATAAAGGTAAAGTTAAGGTCACTATTACCCATTTCACAAGCAAGATATTCACTTTCAGAGATGCCTGTTTTATCAGCCATTTCTTTGGTGGAAAGACCTTCGATTTCTCTAAGTTCTTTAATTCTACCTGCCATTTCTTTAATTTTTTGGTCTAATTCTTTAATTTTTTCCATTTCTCTCTTCCTTTTTAGATAAAAAAATCGCCCCAAAGCCTTTGCTTTGAGACGAGCAAAATTACCGGCGGTACCACTCAAATTGCGACACATAAAAGTCTCCACCTCTTGGAATCTATCAATCCCTATGTCCTTAACGCAGCAATCACGGAAAAGTTCTACTCTCTTAAAAAAAGATTTCTTCTTTTCAGCTCGGAAACTACAAACGATTTAACCACCCCTATTGACTTGCACCAACCGTCATTTCTCTATTCGGGTAAATATAAAACGCCCTTTTCGTCAACGCTTTTTCTTTTTGATAATTTTAACATAATTATATATTATTGTCAACTTTTTTTAACCACATTTTTATCTCTCACAAATTTTACGCAAGTAAGCACAAAAAAGACGGTAAAGAGTTATCCCGTTTGAATCTAGTGTAATAATTATAAAAACACTTTATCATAATAATAAGGTGTTTTTTTGTTATTCGGTTGACAAATATTTTTTTTAAAAGTATAATAAATATGAAAAGTATAACTTATTATACGGAAAGGAGTTTGATATGGAAAAAAATAAAACTGATAAAAACAAATTTATTGGTATTTGTAAAGTAGGCGAAAAAGGACAAATTGTTATACCAAAAGAAATAAGAAATATGTTTGACATAAATCCAGGAGATTCTATTATTGTTCTTTGCGATAAAGAAAAAGGTATTGCTCTATTAAAGGCAGATGTTATTGATAGTTTAACAGATAAAGTGTTAAAACGATAAGGAGTGTTATATATGAATATTATAACAATCGATAATGTTTGTAAAAATTACAAATCAAAGAAAGCATTAGATAATGTTTCTTTATCAATAAAACAAGGTGAATTATTTGGGCTTTTAGGCATAAACGGTGCTGGTAAAAGAACTCTTATTAAAATTCTTTGTGGTTTGACAAGAAAAACTAGTGGAAATATTACAATCAATGATTTTAATCTAGATAAAGATATTGATAAAATCAAAGAAATAATAGATATATCACCGCAAGAAACATCAGTGGCAAACAACTTAACTGTAAAAGAAAATTTAGAATTTTTTGCTAATATTTACAACAATAACAATGCTAATACAATAAATGAAGTTGTAGATATTTTTAATCTAAACGAAGTGTTAAATCAAAGGGCAAAAACTTTATCTGGTGGTTATAAAAGAAGATTATCTATTGCAATTGCTTTAATTTCAAAACCAAAAATTTTATTTCTTGATGAGCCAACACTTGGTTTAGATGTTTTTGCAAGGCGTGAACTTTGGACTATTATTAAAAAATTACAAAAAAAAATAACAATTATTTTAACATCTCACTATTTAGAAGAAATTGAAAATTTATGTGATAGAGTTGCAATATTATCAAAAGGGAAATTATTAAAAACAGGAACAATTGAAGAAATAAAGAAAATAACCAACACACAAAACTTTGAAGATGCTTTTATAAAGTTGGTGGAGGCAAAGAATGAATAAGGTTATAAATTTTTATAAAAGAAACTTAAAAGAAATTTTAAGAGACCCAACTATTTATATTTTTTGTTTGGGATTTCCTATTGCTATGTTTTTATTGTTTTATATAATCAACAAGTTTTCAAATGGGCAGACTCCTACTTTTGAAGTTTTATCTTTAGTTCCTGGAATTATTGTATTTTCTTATTCTTTTGTT
>JAZNBU010000058.1:0-32046 GCA_045587245.1 Christensenellaceae bacterium | reverse complement strand
TAAAATATTATATAATATATAATATTCCTAAGTAATTGTATCACTAAAGCAACTATGTGTCAAGTGTAATTCTAAAAATAGTTATATTTTTAGGCACTTTCATGTTGTTTTTAGGCATATTATGTTGTTTTTTGTTTTTTTTGGCAACAAGAATATTAATCCTAGAGAATGGTAAAACTTAGAAAAAGAGGTAGCGCTTGCTACCTCTTTTTTGTTTCTGGTGCGAATAACAGGACTTGAACCTGCACGAAGCTAACCTCATTAGAATCTGAATCTAACGCGTCTGCCAATTCCGCCATATTCGCATTATTTCAGTTGGCATAATAATATTATTATTTTTCTAAGCTTAATGGAACGACAGCCTCAGCATTTAAGCTTAAGTCTGCAAAATTTCCTAGTTTATATTGCAAATAACCCTCTGCACCTATCATTGCACCGTTATCAGTACAATATTTCTTTTCTGGAAGAACAAGTTTTATATTTTTTCCCTTAACAGCATCTTTTAAGCTATCCCTAAGATAACCGTTTGCACCAACGCCACCAGACACGCAAATTGTATTGTAGCCACATTTTTTTGTAGCGAGTAAAGCCTTTTGAACAAGCACGTCTATTGCAGAGCATTGAAAACTGTTCGCTACGTCGGCTTTATTTATTATATTGCCCCTTTCAGTCTCGTTATGCACGTAATTTATAACGGCAGTTTTTAATCCACTATACGAAAAATCAAACTCCCCACCCACATAATTTTTCAACATTTTAGGAAGTTTTATCACGTTTTTGCCTTCTTTTGCCAACTTTTCTACGTTTGGTCCACCTGGATAATTTAATCCTAAAACCCTTGCGACCTTATCAAAAGCTTCACCAACAGCATCATCAAGCGTACTACCAAGAACTGTCAAATTATAATAATCTTTAACTGCAACTATCGCCGTATGCCCACCACTTGCCAAAATTGTGATAAACGGCGGTTTTAAGTCTTTATCTGCAATATATGACGCTGCTATATGCCCCCTTATGTGACTGACGGGAACAAGTGGTTTATTGTACGAAAAAGCGAGTGCCTTTGCAAAAGACACTCCAACAAGCAACGCTCCTAAAAGCCCTGCCCCCTTTGTCACGGCAAAAGCATCGATATCATCTAAAGTAAGACCGGCTTGCGCTAGCGCTTCATTAGTTGCACTTAAAATGGCAGTCGTGTGAGTTCTTGAAGCTATTTCAGGAACAACGCCACCAAATTTTGCGTGTTCGGTTGCCGAACTAATTATCTTTTCTGCAAGGATTTCCCTGCCGTTTTTGATAATTGCAACAGCCGTTTCGTCACACGATGTTTCAATGCCCATAATGATAGGGTTTTCTTTTAATTGTACGTTTTTTATTTTATCAAAATATGTCATTGTGATTTCTTCAAATAATCGTTAATAAACGGCTGAATATTTCCGTTCATAACCGAGTTAACGTCACTATTTTCAAAGCCTGTGCGATGGTCTTTGACAAGCGTGTATGGACAGAACACGTAACTACGAATCTGACTGCCCCACTCTATCTTTTTTATCTCGCCTTTAATATCTTGGTCACGTTCTAAACGCTCTGCTTCTCGTTTTTCAATAAGCTTACTAACAAGCATGCGCATGGCCATTTCTTTGTTTTGTGTTTGGCTACGCTCGTTTTGGCAAGCAACTACAATCCCTGTTGGTAAGTGTGTTATTCTTATCGCCGAGTCGGTTTTGTTAACGTGTTGACCACCTGCCCCCGACGCACGATACGTGTCAATTTTTAGCTCATCAGGGCTAACCTTAATTTCGCCTTCATCTTGAATTTCAGGCATAACTTCCAAAGACGCAAACGACGTATGTCTTCTTTTATTTGCGTCAAAAGGCGAAATTCTAACGAGTCTATGCACACCTTTTTCAGCCTTTAAAAATCCATAAGCTGAGTCGCCTTCTATCTTAAACGAAACCGATTTAATACCTGCACCATCACCTTCCAAACGGTCAAGTTCAGTAAGTGAATATCCACTTTTTTCAGCATAGTACATATACATTCTGTAAAGCATCTCTGTCCAATCGCAAGCCTCTGTGCCACCTGCACCTGCGTGCAACGTTAATAATGCGTTATGCTTGTCATACTTGCCCTTAAGCAGAGTCGCAAGGCGCATTTCTTCAATAGTTTTTTCTATCGAAGAAAATTCAGATTCTATTTCATCTAAAAGGCTCTCGTCGTTTTCTTCGTTTGAAAGTTCGATAATTTCAAGGGCGTCATTTATAGTTTTTTCTGCTTTGTCAAATGCCGAAATTTTACTATTTAATCGAGCAATATCCTTAGATATTTGCTGAGATTTTACAAGGTCCGAATAAATTTCTGGAAGCTCTAAAAGCCTCTCTTTTTCTTTAAGCTCATTTCTCAACGAATCAAGGTCAAAGAGAGTGTCCCGTTTCCAAAAGGATACCTTTTAATTGTTTTATTCTTGCTATATATTCTTCAGCTTTTAACATACAAACTCCTTTACATCAAGCTCATTAAGGATTATTTTTGGCCACAGCAGTTCTTATATTTTTTGCCCGAACCACATGGACAAGGGTCGTTTCTGCCAATTTCTTGTTTAGCGACTCTTTTATGAATTACCGGCCCTGCAGTTTGATTCGTTTGCAAATTTTGTGGAGTTTCTTGTCTAATTGGGACTCTTTGGAGCTCTGCCTTTAAGAGTAATGTGACTGTGTCGTCTTGAATAGCTGCCGTTAAGTCTTCAAACATTTCATATCCTTCTTTTTTGTATTCAAGAACAGGGTCAACGTTACCATAACTTCTTAGGCTTATCCCCTTTCTAAGTTGGTCCATAGAGTCGATATGGTCAATCCACTTGGTATCAATATTGCGAAGAAGAACCATTCTTTCAATCTCAGAAAAGTTAATGCCTTGCTCTTTGTAGTTTGCAATCTTTTCTTCATACACCCTAATAGTTTCTTGGGTGATTTTTGAAAGCATATACTCATAATCCCAGTTATTTGCACGTTCTTTTGTGACAAACTCGCTACCTTTTGGCAATAATTTCATTTCGATAGCATTGTTTAAAGCCTCTAAATCCCAAGTTTCTGGCTTATTTTCATTGTTTATGATAGAACTTACTAAGTATCTTACGAAATCAGGAATAAGCTTTAAAATATCGCTATGGATATCGTCTTCTTTAATAACTTTCATTCTTTCAGCATACATAACTTCACGTTGTTTATTCATAACGTCGTCATATTCTAGAACGTGCTTTCTTATGCCAAAGTTTTTACCTTCGATTGTTCTTTGTGCATTTTCAATGCTCCTTGAAAGAAGTTTAGATTGCATTGGTTGATTTTCATCAACTTTAAAGAATTCATAAATTCTTTGCAATTTATCGCCGCCAAAACGCTTAGCTAAATCGTCTTCTAACGAAATAAAGAAGACTGATGAGCCTGCGTCGCCTTGACGACCACTTCTACCACGAAGTTGGTTATCGATACGACGAGATTCGTGGCGCTCCGTTCCTAAAATATGCAAACCACCTGCTTCAACTACCTTGATTTTTTCAGCATCGGTTTGTTCTTTCAACTTATCGTAAATTTCTTTGTAATGATTTCTAACAACCATCACGTCTTCAGGAATATTTGCTATAAATGAAGTTGCAAGCTCGATAACGTCATCAGCAACGCCTTCTTCTCTTAGTTTTCTTTTTGCCAAGAATTCAGGGTTACCACCAAGCAAAATATCCGTACCACGACCAGCCATATTAGTTGCAATCGTGACAGCGCCAAGTCTTCCCGCTTGAGCGACGATATCTGCTTCTCTAGCGTGGTTTTTAGCGTTTAATACGTTGTGTTTTACGCCGTTTTTAATAAGTAGCTTAGAAATTTCTTCAGATTTTTCAACGGTGACCGTACCTACTAGTATAGGTTGTCCTTTCTTGTGCTTTTCGATAATTTCTTTTATAATTGCTCTATTTTTTCCGTTTGCCGTCTTGTAAATTATGTCAGGCATATCTTTTCTTGCGACAGGCTTATTCGTTGGTATTTCTAAAACGTCTAAGCCGTAAATTGCCCTAAACTCTTCTTCCTCGCTCTTAGCTGTACCAGTCATACCAGATAGCTTTTTATAAAGACGGAAATAGTTTTGGAAAGTAATTGTAGCATAAGTTTTATTTTCGTTTCTAATTTTTACACTTTCTTTTGCTTCGATTGCTTGGTGTAAGCCGTCAGAATATCTTCTGCCTATCATTAGACGGCCGGTAAACTCGTCAACGATTATTACTTCGCCGTCAGAAACAACGTAGTCGTTATCACGCTTAAAGATAAAGTTAGCTTTTGACGCTTGTTGAATATGATGTGAAAGGCTGGCGTTTTCTATATCTGAAAAATTAGCAAGACCAAAGAAACTTTCGGCTTTTTTAGCGCCAGATTCTGTTATTTGAACGCTCTTTTCTTTAATATCGATGGTAAAGTCTTTGTCTAAAACAAGAGTTTTAACAAATTTATTTGCCGTGATATATTTATCGCTAGATTCTTGTCCTTTGCCAGAAATAATAAGTGGGGTTCTTGCTTCGTCTATTAAAATTGAGTCAACTTCGTCCACGATAGCGAAGTTTAAAACTCTTTGAACCATTTGTTCGGTCTTTGTTTTTAGATTGTCTCTTAAATAGTCAAAGCCCATTTCATTATTGGTGCCGTAAGTAATATCGCAAGCATACGCTTTTTTCTTATCTTCATCTTCCATACCTGTGATAGCAACGCCTACCGTTAAGCCCAAGAACTTATAAACCTTGCCCATCCACTCAGCGTCACGACTTGCAAGATAGTCGTTAACTGTTACAACGTGAACACCATTACCACTGAGCGCATTTAGATATGCAGGCAACGTTGCAACTAAAGTTTTACCTTCACCAGTTCTCATTTCGGCAACTCTGCCTTGGTGTAAACATATACCACCGATTATTTGCACTTTATAATGCTTCATATGAAGAACACGGAAAGCAGCTTCTCTAACAACGGCAAAGGCATCGCATAAAATATCGTCAAGAGTTTCGCCTGCCTTTAACCTGCCACGCAAAAAGTCTGTTTGTTCTTTAAGTTCTTCGTCAGTAAACTTTGCATACTTTGTTTCTAATGCGATAACATTGTCAGCAAGTTTATCTAATCTTTTTAAGTTTCGGCGGCCTTCTCCACCGAGAATGTATCTGAATAATCCCATACATCACTCCTAAATTTTATTAATATTTATCAATAGGTGGCGTACTTGCCACCGTTATTAAATTTACTATTTTAGCGCCGGCTCTTTTTAGCCTGCTTGCAACTATTTGTGCCGTTGCACCTGTTGTTGTCACGTCATCTACGATAAGAATACTCTTATCTACAACCGACTTTTTGTCAATTACCCTAAAAGCACCATCTAAGTTCTTTAATCTATCGGCTCTACCTAAAGTCGCTTGCCTTTCAGTATCTTTAACCTTTTTCAAGCACTCTAAAACCGGAACGTCAATTTTTTCAGACAACTTATCTGCTAAAATTTCCGATTGATTATACCCACGCTTCTTTTTGGCATCTTCGGTCATTGGAATATAAACCAAATAGTCAGCATTAAAGTAGTTTTGAAAATAAACCGATGACAACTCTCTTGCAAAATAATCTATTACGTAAATAGCATTGTTGTATTTTGCATCTTTTATAAGTTTGCTTATCGGATATGCATAATTAAACGCACTCCTACACGTATCTAAATCAATTAAAACGTTTTTGCAAGTTGAACAATAATTTTCAAAAGCAACAACCTTTCTTCCACAATGGTCGCAAATAGGCCCGTCATTATATGGCAATATCTTTTTGCAGTCATCACAAAAACTTTGACCTTCAAATACTTCCTTACCACAAACCAAACATTTCCAATGTGGATTGAAAAAATAATTGTTTAATAATTTCTTAAAAAACTGCCTTAGCCCCATAAAAATTATAAGTACTTTTTAAGGTCATCGACTTTATCCGTCTTTTCCCAACTAAAGCCTTCTTTTCCAAAATGTCCGTAACTTGCAGTTGCTGAGTAAACAGGCTTTCTTAAATCAAGTTTTTCAATAATTGCAGATGGTCTTAAATCAAACTCTTTTTGAACGATTTCAGCAAGTTTGTCATCACTGAGTTTGCCCGTTCCAAAAGTATTAACTAAAATAGACACAGGTTTTGCAACACCGATTGCGTAAGCAAGTTGAATTTGGCATTCATCAGCAAGCCCTGATGCAACGATGTTTTTACATACGTATCTTGCCATATACGTTGCAGAACGGTCAACCTTGGTTGGGTCCTTTCCACTAAACGCACCACCACCGTGTGGGCACTTTCCACCATACGTATCAACGATAATCTTTCTTCCCGTAAGTCCAGAGTCACCTGTTGGACCACCGACTTCAAATCTACCTGTTGGGTTAATAAAATATTTGGTGTCACCGTCTAAATATTCTTTTGGCAATACTTTGTCGATAACAACTTCTTTTAAGTCCTTTCTAAGCTGTTCGGTTGAAACAGTTTCATCGTGTTGAGATGATAAAACAACGGCATCAATTCTTTTAACCTTGCCGTTAAAATATTCAACGGTCACTTGCCCCTTTCCGTCTGGTCTTAAATAACCTAGCGTGCCATCTTTTCTAACCTCTTCGAGCTTTTGGCAAAGTTTATGAGACAAACTTATAGGAAGTGGCATAAGTTCTTCGGTTTCCTTAGAGGCATAACCAAACATAATACCTTGGTCGCCAGCGCCTAACTTATCAAAGTCGTCGCCACCTTGCTTAGCCTCTTGAGAGTTATCAACACCAAGCGCAATGTCTGGGCTTTGCTTGTTGAGTTTTACCAAAATCTCAACGTCATCTGCGCTAAAGCCTGTCTTCTTGTCTGTATATCCAATTTTAGCAATAACGTCCCTAGCAACTTTTTTTACGTCAACAGTTGCATTAGAAGTTATTTCGCCCATAATTAAAACAAACTGAGTTGTTGCCGAACATTCACACGCAACACGTGAGTTTGGGTCACCACTTAAATATGCGTCCAAAATAGCATCTGATATGTTGTCACAAACCTTGTCTGGATGTCCTGCCGTAACACTTTCACTTGTAAAAAAATTCTTCATAATTTTGTTCTTCCGTTAAGTACAATTTTTCACTATTTTTCTATTATACACAAATTTTATATTAGTGTCAACTTTATATAAATATTTCTTTAAAAGAAAATTTCCTTTATTTTGACAAAATTCGCTCAATTTTTGCTTGTTTTTAGCCCGTTTTTTCACCCAATTTTATGCCGTTTTTTTTCATTGACTTTAGTGTCAATTTTTTATAAAAAATTAAAAATTTATACCCTATTTGCTTGACATAAATTTTGCAAAATATTATAATAAATTCGATTGACTTTAGTGTCAATATTTATAAAATAGCGAAGGTAAATTATGCAAAAAGGAAAGGCTCAACACATAAGTGTTGCCGACACAAGAAAAAACGACTTAATATTTAGTGCACTTAAAATGTTTTGCAAAAAGGGTTATCACTCTACAACGATAAACGATATTGTAAAAAAAGCAAAGTGCAGTCACGGTCTTTTTTATCATTATTTTAAGAATAAGAACGAGCTCTTTAACGCCGTTTGCGAAACACGTGGAAAGGATATAACCTTCTTTTTAGACAAGGTTTTAGAAGAAGATTCTAACTTTGTTGACAAACTTATTCGGCTTACGGAATATACTTTTAACAATATGAAAAACGACCAAATTTTTGCTTATAGGTATTACTTTTTTGTGTCTAGAATATTTGAAAAGGCTGAAAAAAATATTATGCCACCTAAAGACAAAATCCCCCTCCACTTAAGAATGTGCGAGTTCTTTGAAAAAGGTATTGAAAAAGGCGATTTCCACGATAGATATTCGCCAAAGGAATGCTCTAGAATATATAATTGTATAATTCAGGGTGCAACGCTTAACTTTATTTTATATCCAAAAGAGTTAAAACACTCTTTTGATTTCCCATCAGTACAAATTATTGCCGATATGTTCAAAAAGGAGAAACAAAATGACAAAACAAACTAACGCTAAACCAAACGCAAGTTTTTTTGGTTCGATAAAGACACTTTCTCGCTCTATCCGTGAATACAAAAAGCCTTCTATCTTAGCACCACTTTTCGTAGCTATGGAAGTTGTTTTAGAATGCTTAATTCCTTGGATTATGAGTTTACTTTTAGAAGCAATGCAATTTCTTGCAGGTAATGCTAACGACGCTAACCTATCAACGCTTGTAAGAAAGATTTTATTCTTCTTATCAAGCGACGGCAAGCCAGAACTTCTTTCAACAATTTTGTTCTTTGGCGCTATCTTAATTTGCTGTGCGTTTTTATCGCTTATTTGCGGTTTTTTGTCTGGTAAATTCTGCGCAATTGCATCAAGTGGTTTTGCAAAAAACCTAAGAAAAGATATGTATTATAAAATCCAAGATTTTTCTTTCTCTAACATCGATAAGTTTTCTTCTTCGAGTTTGGTGACAAGAATGACAACCGACGTTACGAACGTGGAAATGAGTTATATGATGATTATAAGAACGGCAGTTCGCTCACCTTTTATGCTTATTTTCTCTCTTGTTATGTCGTTTATAATCAACGCAAAAATGGCGCTAATTTTCCTTTGCACAACACCTATTTTGGCTGTCGGTTTGGCTTTAATTATGAAAAAAGCTATTCCGTTTTTCCATAAGATTTTCAAAAAATACGACAAGCTTAACGAATCAGTTGAAGAAAACATTAAAGGTATGCGTGTTGTTAAGTCTTACGTTAGAGAAGATTATGAAAAGCAAAAGTTTGAAAAGGCTTCTGCAAACGTTAAAAACGACTTTACAAGGGCTGAAAAAATCATTGCACTTAACACCCCGCTTATGAACTTTTGCGTATATGGTGGTTTAATCGCTATATACATAGTTGGCTCTATGCTAATTATCAATTCAAAAAACACTCTATTAAAATGGACTGAACTTCAAAGCTTTATGTCATACTCATTCCAAATGCTTATGAGTTTGATGATGCTTTCTATGATTTTTGTGACAATCATAATATCAACGGCTAGTGCAAAGCGTATTGCCGAAGTTCTTAACGAGCAAAGCGATTTAACTTCAAAAGAAAATGCCATAACCGAAATTAAAGATGGAAGCATTGAGTTTGAAAACGTTTTCTTTAGATATGGCCAAAATCCTTATTATGCATTAAACAATATAAACCTTAAAATCAAAAGTGGGCAAACGGTGGGGATTATCGGCTCTACCGGTAGCAGTAAAACAACGCTTGTTAGCCTTATCCCAAGGCTATATGACACAGTTAATGGCACAGTTAAGGTTGCCGGAGTTGACGTAAAAGATTACGACTTAAATGCGTTAAGAGATTCGGTTGCAATGGTGCTCCAAAAGAACGTTTTATTCTCTGGCACTGTTCGTGAAAATATGAAATGGGGCGATAAGGACGCAACTGATGAAGAAATTATAAAGGCTTTAGAGCTTTCACAAATAAGCAACTTTAACCTTGACAAACACATCGAACAAGGTGGCGCTAACGCTTCTGGTGGGCAAAAGCAAAGACTTTGTATCGCAAGGGCTCTTCTTAAAAAACCTAAGATTTTAATTCTTGACGACTCTACAAGTGCCGTTGACACAAAGACTGATGCATTAATTAGAAAAGCCTTAAAAGAATATATCCCTGAAACAACAAAGATTATCATTGCGCAAAGAATTGCATCAATTCAAGATGCAGACGTGATTGTTATTATAGATGCTGGAAAAATCGTTGCATCTGGCACCCACGATGAACTTATTAGAAACAATGAGATTTATCAAGAACTTTACTATTCTCAAAACAACGCTGAATCTAATTCGGCTCGACAAATGATACAAAAAGAAAAGGCAGGTGAATAATTATGGCAAGAGGTATGAGCATGCCACGTGGCAAAGGCGGTTTTAAGGGTCGCCCAAGACAAAAAGCCAAGAAAGGGACTCTTAAAAGACTTCTAAAAATGCTATTTTCACAAAATAAATGGTATATGATTGGTGCTGGTATTTGCCTTCTTTTAGCAGGTATAACAGGCGTTGCAAACTCTATATTTTTACAAGAGATATTGCTACTTATTGAAAAAGGCGTTGCAAAAGGTCTTGACTCAGTTTGGACGGGGCTTTTAACAATTTTTATCACAATGGGCGTTGTTTATTCAACGTGCCTATTATGTAATTTCCTTCAAACTAGATTAATGGCTGTTATAACACAAAAGTTCTTGCACCAAATGAGAACTAGAGTGTTTAATAAAATGCAGTCGCTCCCAATTAAATACTTTGACACTCACCTAACGGGTGATATTATGAGTTCTTATACGAACGACACCGATGCATTAAGACAACTTGTTTCTCAAAGTATCCCTCACCTGTTTACTGCGTTAATTAGTATCATAACCTTACTTGTTATAATGTTTAGCAAGAGCATATGGCTTTCACTTGTAATCTTTTTAGGTGTTGGCGCTATGTCTTTTGTCACAAAAATTGTTGGTGGCAACAGTGCTAAATACTTTATTAAGCAACAAATTTCTTTGGGAGAAGAAGAAGGCTTTATTCAAGAAATGATTCAAGGCCAAAAGGTTGTTAAAGTTTTCTGCCACGAAGAACAAGCTAAAATCGATTTTGACAAAAAGAATAATCAACTTTGCGAAGATGCAACAAGCGCACATAAGTTTGCAAACGTTTTAATGCCTATTATGGGTAATATCGGTAATATTTTATACGTCTTACTTGCTTTTGTCGGTGGTCTTTTAGTTGCACTAAGCGTACCAAACGTATCATTTAGCGGTATTGAACGAGATGCGACTAAGTTCCTTATTATAATCATTTCCTTCTTACCTATCAGCAAGCAATTTACAGGAAACGTTAGCCAATCTTCTCAACAAATTAACAGTATCGTTATGGGTCTTGCCGGCGCATCAAGATTATTTGATATTTTAGACCAAGAGCCAGAAGCAGATGATGGATACGTCACGCTTGTTCGTTGCAATATTGATGAAAACGGAGTTATTACTGAAACAACTGAAAGAACAGGCAAATGGGCTTGGAAACACCCACATAAAGCAGATGGCTCTATCACCTACACACAGCTTAAAGGCGATATTCAAATGTTTAACGTTGATTTTGGTTACGTTCCAGAACGCATTGTCTTAAAAGACGTTTCGCTTTATGCTAAACCTGGTCAAAAAATTGCCTTCGTTGGCTCGACAGGTGCTGGAAAAACAACTATAACCAACCTTATTAACCGTTTTTACGACATTGCAGACGGCAAAATTAGATATGACGGTATAAATATCAACAAGATTAAAAAAGCCGATTTAAGGCGTTCTTTGGGCATTGTTTTGCAAGACACTAACCTATTTACAGGCACGATTTTAGAAAACATTAGATATGGTAGGCTTGATGCCACTGATGAAGAATGTATTAAGGCTGCAAAACTCGCTTATGCAGACGATTTTATTTCTAAACTCCCTGACGGCTATAACACAATGCTTGTTGCAGACGGTGCTAACCTTTCTCAAGGCCAAAGACAACTTTTATCTATTGCCCGTGCAATGGTTAAAGATGCCCCTGTTATGATTTTAGACGAAGCAACTTCTTCTATCGATACTAGAACTGAAGCGCTTGTTCAAAAGGGCTCTGATATGCTTATGCAAGGCAGAACTGTTTTTGTTATCGCACATAGACTTTCTACAGTTCAAAACTCAGACGTTATCATGGTTTTAGAAAACGGCGTTATTATAGAACGTGGTTCTCACCAAGAACTTATTGACAAAAAAGGTAAATATTATCAATTATACACAGGAGCATTTGAACTTGAATAATTCGTGTTTGCTTTGCCCAAATAAGTGCAAAGTAGATAAAACTAAATCTAAAGGTTTTTGTGGCACGGATAACAACATTGTTATTGCCAAGTACTATTTGCACAAGTTTGAAGAGCCTATAATAAGTGGGAAAAACGGCTCTGGCACGATTTTCTTTTGCGGTTGCTCGCTTAAGTGCGTTTTTTGCCAAAATTATGAACTTTCTCGCTCTATGCGTGGCAAAATCATTTCAGTGCAAGAACTTGCCGATATTTTTAAGGAATTAGAAAGTATGGGCGCACATAATATCAACCTTGTAAACCCTACTCACTATTCCGACCAAATTATTAAGGCGCTTGAAATTTATAGACCAAATATCCCTATCGTTTACAACACGCACGGATATGAAAGAGTTGAGATTTTAGAAAAGCTAAACGACTATATTGATATATATCTCCCTGACATCAAATTCTTTTCGCCAACCTTGTCTAAACGATACACCAAAAAACCTGATTATTTTGAAGTGACAAGCAAAGCGATTGAGTTTATGGCAAAATCTAAACCTTTTGTTATTGGTGACGATAACATGCTTAAAAGTGGAGTTATCGTAAGGCATTTAGTGCTCCCACAAGGCACTTCTGACAGTAAGAAAATATTGGATTGGTTTAATGGTATAAAAGATAAAGTATATATAAATATTATGAGTCAATATACGCCGTTTGGAGAGATTGATGACTATCCCGAACTTAAAAGAAAGCTGACAAAAAGAGAATATGAGAGCGTGCTTGACTATGCAATGAGCTTAGATATTAACGATATGTTTTATCAAGACACTAAAAGTGCTAGCACCGAATATATTCCCGAGTGGGATTTTTAAGATTTAATTAAATTTAAAAGAACGCATAAACATTTGCGTTCTTTTTTTATTGTTTTTAATTTTTCACATTTTATTTTGCCCTTCACATATAAATAAATGATAAATATTAAGGAGGGGTTTATGAATCCATTTGAACAAAAAAGCATAAACTTATTAGGAAGTTTTCAAAACTGGAAACAGCTTTATCCAAAGTCCTATGACAAGCAAGAAGTTGACCCTTATACCAAGACTAGAATTATTCTTATGAACGGCACAGAGTTTGAGGCCAACTGGTTTTCGCACAACTTTGCAAGGCATATTACCGATAACGACTTAAGAAGAGAACTTTCGGTCACTCGCTCTATTGAAAAACAACAACAAATTAAAGTTTCGCTTCTTAAACCTAGCAACGAAAGTGCTTTAGAACATACTATTTCTTACGAGCAACTTGCCGTTGACTTAACGGCAGAACTTGCAAAAAGAGAAAGCGACTGCTACGTTAAAAAGGCACTTGATTTTGCACTTTTAGAAGACTTTGACCACCTTTATAGATACTCTAACCTCTTAGAAATGGAACAAGGTTTGCAAGCAGAGCGATTAGTTGGAAGATATACAGAAATTATGCCTGCACGCCCAACTATATCTCATCATAGATTCAACAAAGATAACGTTAAACGAAACATTGATTCTAAAGTGGCTGATAAGCAAACCGTGCTTAACACCATGATAATTACCGCTGCCGAACAGCAGACAATGAACTATTATATGAACATTACAAATCTTGCAACTAACGATTTATCACGAAAACTTTATATGGAAATTGCTCAAGTTGAAGAAGAACACGTCACGCAATACGAATCACTCATGGATTCAAGTGCAACGTGGCTTGAAATGCTTTTGTGGCATGAATATTGCGAGTGCTATCTATATTGGTCTTGCTACGTGACCGAAACTGATGCTTATATTAAAGCACTTTGGGAAGAAAACTTAGAAATAGAAATCGCACACCTACATAAAGCAGCCGAACTTTTACAAAAATATGATGGCAAACACTGGCAAGAAGTTATCCCAGACGGTGAATTTCCTGCACCTATATCTTTGCACGAAAACATTGATTACGTTAGAAATATTCTTGATACAACCGTTCAGTTTACAGGTCTTCTAGAAGACTATGTAAACGTAAACGAACTACCAAGCGACGCAAATTTCTTTCAATACCAAAAAATTATTAACCCAAGTATTGAAATAGTGCCAAGTCATTTAGTTATTGATGCACACATCAGAGGCTTTGGCAAAGATTATCGCTTTGAGGTTGCCCCTAACCCTATAAAGGAACTTAGAAACAGAACTTTAGACAACACTAGCGTTGGTAGAGTGCCTTATACTGCTGGTAGCACCGACTTTTTCTGCAATTACTTTAAGGGTAAAAATTAAAAAATAACTATATTTTATCAAAGCACGAAAAAGGCGACCATTTGGTCGCCTTTTTTGCTTGCCTTTATTTATTTTATTTCTTTTCGGCTAATTTCAACTAAGCCTTTTTTCTCAGCATAGCTTGTTTTTCTTTCTGGCAACTTAAACAATTTTATCTTGTCTTTATTGCGATAAAGAATAATTAATGTTGCAATTAAGAGAACTAGAATAATCATTAAAATAATTACCCACCAAGGCAAAGTTTCGCCCTTAACCTTTTCCCACATTTCGTTAATATCCATAAGCGCTTCAGTATCAAAATAACTCATAACAGCGCATCTATTAACTATTTCTTCAGTTGGGTATTGTGCGATAAGCCTGCCATAGCTTTCTTCTGAAACAACGACGGTTTTATCACTACCACCAAAGAAGTAAGATAGGTCAACTTCAATGCCTTCGTTTGGTGCTAAATCATCACTTTCGTCAAACCAGCCAACAACAACCTCGTCAAAAAGCGTTGTTTCATAAGTGCCGATAACGTTTCCATTGTCATCATATTCTTCAACCTCAAACTCGTCACCGTTAGCAACCATACCTGTATAACCTGTATAGTACATATTTGCATATACGCTTGATGGACGAGAAATGAATTCTAAGAATTTATACACTGCTTCATAATTTGTGCTTCCACTTGGCATAACAAATCCGTCAAACCAAATGTTGCTACCTTCGTCTGGAATATAGTAACTAAGATTTCTAATGGCGTCGCCTTCTAAAATTGAGCCGTCTTCA
Organism: Christensenellaceae bacterium; assembly: GCA_045587245.1. Classification (GTDB taxonomy): domain Bacteria; phylum Bacillota; class Clostridia; order Christensenellales; family Borkfalkiaceae; genus UBA1259. The sequence continues at coordinate 17,114 of JAZNBU010000058.1, read as the reverse complement.
TCTTCAACTTCGCCAGCAGCAACGTCTATTGCATAAGCAGCATCGCCACTCCACGCAACGTAGGCATCAATTCTACCCAAAACTATATCGTTTTTACCACTATCAACCTCAAAGCCATATAATTTATTTTTTAGAGATGTTAGTTTTGTTCCAACCTTATCGATAGAATCTTTGTCAGTTCTATTTAAGATTTCTGTAATAGTAGCATTATCTGTTGTTGAATATAGTTCATCTTCATAAACCATTGCAAGACCAACTATATAAGAGTCCCTAACAGCGTCTTTAATTGTAATTTTGCCATTAAGGTTATTGTTTTTAAATGGACTATACCAATTTTTTACGTCATCAACCGAAACGTTGTCGGTATTATAAACCCAACCCATTGTGCCCCACATATATCCAACCATAAAGTCATACAATGATAGGTTTTCATCGCCATATTTGCCTTCGCTTACGTCTAAACCCTCAAGCCTACCTTTTATAAATGGCGAGATATTGGCGTTATAATCTGTTAAATAACTTTGAAATTGTGTATTTTTTGTCAATGGTTGAATTCTGCCTTCAACGGCAAGTTTTTCAATCATATATTCACTTGGCACAACTAAATCGTAACTGTTTGGATTGATTACAAGTTCGTTATATAAGTTTTCGTTAGTACCGTAAGTAGAATAAATAACTTCTATGCCCGTTTCTTCGGTAAATGCATCTAAAAGACTTTCATCTATATAATCTTCACAGTTGCAAACTCTTAAAACGGTTGAAGTTTGGCTTTGCGTTTTAGCGCAACCAAACAAAGAAATTGTTGGAGTTAAAATAATGAAAATCAAAAGAAACATCAAAAATCTTTTCATTTATTTTGCCTCCTTTTTTCTAAATTGTATATTCTTTAGCACTACCACTAAGATTATTACAACAAAGATAATTGCAGAAAGCGCCCTAAGTGCAGGAAGCGATGAGTTGGCGTTAGATTTTGCCATTGCACCATAAACGTAAGTTGAAATCGTGTCAAACCCTGCTGGCTTTGTATATGCACTTATAATATAATCATCAAGCGACAAGGTTATTGAAAGCATAAATCCACTCAATATTCCAGGCAAAATTTCAGGAATAACAACTTTAAACAATGCGCCAAATGGCGAAGCCCCTAAATCAAGTGCCGCTTCGTATAAATTTGAATCCATTTGTTTAAGTTTTGGTATAACTGAAAGCACCACAAACGGCGTTGTTATAATCAAATGCCCCACAACAAGCGCAAAGTATGAACGGCTTTCTGAAAAAATAAAGGTAAAGAGTAAAACTAAAGCAACTGCTGTTACGATTTCAGCGTTAATTACAGGAATTCTACTCGCTGCTGACACGCCTTTTCCTAGTTTTCCTTTACTATAGAAAATACCTATTGCACCGAGTGTGCCTAAAATTGTTGCAAGAACAGCAACGATTAGCGCTAAAAACAACGTGTCATAAACAATTTTCATTAAAGCTGCATCTGCAAATAATTTTTTATATAAATTTGCTGAAAAGCCAATCTTAAACGCTTCTTGTATGCTTACTATTGGTGCATCTACAAAGCTGTATAAAACCAAAGTGAAAATCGGAGCATAAATGAATAATAAAATTAGGATTACGTAAAATACTTGAAAAAACTTTTTCATTATAAATTAGTCCCCCTATTTTCTTCACTCTTAAACGCACCCGTTATCCACATAGAAATAAGCATAATTACAAGTAATACAAGTGCCATTGCCGAACCAAAATTCCAGTTTTGGAAAGTTGTAAATTGGTCGTCAATAAGTTTACCTACAATTGTAATTAAACCATTACCAAAGGTGTCTGAAATAACGTAACAAGTCATAGTTGGCATAAACACCATTGTCACACCACTCGCAATTCCACTTACTGAAAGTGGGAAAGTAATTTTTGTAAAGGCTTTAATAGGACTTGCGCCTAAGTCTTTACCAGCTTCAATTAAACTCTTGTCCATTTTGCTAAGAACAGTATATATCGGCAAAACCATAAATGGCAAATAATCATATACCATACCTATAATAACGTTTAGGTAATTGTTAAAATCAAATATACCAATAATTGTTAAAAGGTCTTTCATTGCCATTGCACGAAGGACAAAGTTAATCCACATTGGCATGATAAATAGCATCAAAAGTGTGCCACCCTTGTTTAAGTTGCTGTTTGCAAGTATGTAGGCTATTGGATATGCTATTATAATACAAATTAAAGTTGTTGCAAGCGCAAGCAAAATGCTTATTAAAAGAGTTGAAAGCGTTGTTGCGCTTGAGAAAAATCTTATAAAGTTTGCCACTGAGATTGTGCCGTTTTTATCAGTGAAAGCATAAAACGCAATCAAAAGCAATGGCAAAACAACAAATAACGCTAAAAATAGGCCATATGGAATACAAAGTTGCTTTCTTGAAAAAGCAATTCTGCTTTTTAGCACTTTTGCGTTCCCTTGTGTTTCTTTTGATAAACTCATCTCTTAATCTCCTGTTTAAGTGAAAGTTTAATTTTGTCTTTTGGAATAACTACGCTAACTCTATCGTTTTCGTTCCAAGTATCTTCTGTGTCTAGAACAAAATCTTCTTCGTTTTCATCAGTTCTAACTATTAATTGATAGTGGTCTCCCTTATAGATAATAGAAATAATATTACCGATTGCACCACCAAGGTCAGCATCGTCGCTAATTTCTATATCTTTTAATCCAACTTCAACGTTCACGTCAACGTCTGTTAGGTCTATTTTCTCGCCTTCAGCCGTGATTAAATACCCTTCTTCATCAACAAACGAGTTTGGATAAAGCTGAGTCACGTCACACTCAAACTCGCCGTCACCAAAGCAAACAGTGTTCTTTTTAGTGATATATCCATCATATTTATTAGAAGAGAATTCTTTAGCCATGATATGAATATCGTTTGGTTTGATAAACAGGCTAACTTTTTCGCCAACCTTTCTTTCGATTGTGTCTTGAATAACAATTTCAGTTTTACCAACAGTCATAACCATTTCATAATGCACGCCCTTAAAGATAGAACTGATAATTTTGCCGTTTACCTGACCTTTTCCTTCATCCATAAGGAAAACGTCTTCTGGGCGAACTACAACGTCCACCTTTTCGTTCTTAGCAAAGTCGTCAACGCAGTCAAAGTTATAACCCACAAATCTAACCTTTTTATCACCGACCATTGTTCCACTAAAGATATTGCTTTCGCCAATAAAGTCAGCAACAAAAGAGTTCTTTGGTTCGTTATAAATGTCTGTTGGAGTGCCTATTTGTTGGATAACGCCGTCTTTCATAACCACGATTGTATCGCTGAGCGTCAACGCTTCTTCTTGGTCGTGAGTGACGTAAATAAAGGTAATGCCAAGTTTTTTGTGCATTTCTTTAAGTTCAAGTTGCATATCCTTTCTCATTTTAAGGTCAAGCGCACCAAGGGGTTCGTCAAGCAAAAGGATTTCAGGTTCGTTGACAATTGCCCTTGCAATAGCAACCCTTTGTTGTTGTCCACCAGAAAGCGTCGATACGCTACGTTTTTCAAACCCTTCAAGGTCAACCATTTTAAGCGCCTTTTCAACCTTTGCAGATATTTCAGACTTTTTAAGTTTTTCTATTTTTTTAACCTCTTTGCCATTTTTGTCTTGATAAACAACTTCAAACCTTTTGAGTTTTAAGCCAAAAGCAATATTATCGAAAACATTCAAATGTGGAAATAAAGCGTACCTTTGGAAAACTGTGTTTATAGGACGCTTGTTTGGTGGCAAATGAGATATATCTTTACCATTTAACAAAATTTTACCGCTACTTGGCTTGTCAAATCCGGCAATCATTCTGAGTGTTGTGGTTTTTCCACAACCAGATGGCCCTAAAAAGGTGATGAATTCGCCCTTTCTTACATAAAAGTTTATGTTATCAACGGCAACCATACCATCTTCAAACTCACGAGTAATGTCAACAAGTTCAATGATTTTTTCTCTTTTGTCTTTCATATTTTCACCTCGAAAATAATTTTTTTGCTTTGTCTCTTATTAAAACGAAGGTGGAGACGACACCCATATAAACTCAGCATCAACTTTACCATTGTTGATAATTCTATGCATTTTATTAGCAGAAAAATAAAAACTTTCGCCCTTTTTAACCTTGATTTTGCGCTTTCCAACTACTAAAGTTATCTCGCCTTTTATCACAAATCCAAACTCCTCACCTTCGTGTGGAAAATCTTCGTCCGTGCTCTTACCTGCGAATAATTTTATATGCGTTGGCTCCATAGTGTTTTTTTGCGCATTTGGGACTAGCCAATTCAAAACGTATTCATCGGTTGACTTTTCGATAAATTCGTTTTTACTAAAACAAAGTTTTTCTTCTTTTTCTATATCAGAGAAAAATTCTTTTAAGTCTGTGCCAAGTGCATACAGTATATCAATAAGCGTTGCAATAGATGGGCTGGTCAGGTCGTTTTCAAGTTGCGATATATACCCTTTTGTCAGTTCGCACCTATCTGCAAGTTCTTCTTGCGTTAAATCGCAATAAAGCCTTAAGTTTCTTATCTTTTCGCCAATTTCCATAGATTAATTTCTTCCTTTGAGTTTAGACATTTTTAACAAAAAGTTTAATAAAACTAAACTCAATAACGAAATATATTATATAGAGTTTTTCTTATAGTGTCAATTATTTTATATATATTTTTCTAAAAATTTTTTTGGTAATAATTATCGTTTGATTTTTTGTGTTTTTTTATATATAATATTAGATATGTGGTTTGATGTTTTAATTCAAGCAATAGGCTTTATTGCGATTGCCGTAAACCTTATTGCCGTTCAATTTAATAAATATAGCACCATAATTTTGTTTAAGACAATAGGTTCGCTTTTGTTTGTTCTTCAATACATATTTTTGGGTGCTTATACAGGTATGGTAATGGATATTATTGGGTGCATTAGAAACGTTATTTTTTCATCTAACGTTAAAAATAAGCGCTCAAACAAGTCTGCAGTTATTATTTTTTCACTTTTAACTGCAATTTTAGGCATTACCACCATTATTTTAACGTGGGACGTTAGCGAAATAAAATGGACAAGCGACGTTAAACTTGCAACAACTTTGATGGTTATAATAAGCATTTTATCAATTATTGCTAAACTTCTTTCAACCATTGCTTACAGCATAAAAAGTCCTCATAAAATTAGAATGCTTAATATTCCATCTTGTTCGTGCTGGCTTGTTTACAATTTAGTTGTGTTCTCTATTGCTGGCTTTATTAACGAAGTTATGACAATGTGTTCAATCGTTATTGCTGAACTTAGATTTAGAAAAAAGCCAAACAGCATAATTGAAACAGAACCTAAAAAACTTTCGTTTGCAAAATGTATTTGGACAAAAATTAAAAGTATTAAATGGAATAAAACTGTAAACCCTGTTATTAGTTATTCACTTTTTGCTAGTGCAATTACACTTTCTCTTTTAATTGGCGTGCTTGTTATTTGTCTTTAATAATTATTAAATATATGTTTTTTATATTACTAACTTAAAATTTATTATAAAAAAACGGCAACTTTTGTTGCCGTTTTTTGTTTACTTTTAATCAATTTTAATCACCAATCGTCTTTTGGAGTGAGTTTTATATCGTCATAATAATCAAAATACTTTTCTTTATCCGTAAGTTCTTGCTCGTCAAGCCACTCTTCTGGATAAAAAGCGTCTTCTTCCCTAGCTTCACACTCTCGCATATAGTCATACATTGTTTTTTTGTTTTGCGACATTTACTTTTTCCTTAATTTTTTGTTTTACAAAGAATAATATCGGTATTATTATACCAATTATTACCCAAAAAAGCAAGGCATTATCACAGTTAAATAATATGCCTATAAAATTAACCACAAACGCTACTATATATGCACTTACAAACTGAAAAATCAACATAAAAACAAACAGTTTTTTACTTGCTAGTTCTTTTTTTGCCGTAATTAGCGCTGAAACGCAAGGTGGAGATAAAAGTATGAAACACATAAATGCGTATGCCGAAAAGCCATTATTAAATAGGCTTTGTGGCGAAGCTGATATTAAATGCAGGGTTTCTACAATCCCTTCTTTTGCAAATATTCCACAAATAATAGAAACGCTTGCTTGCCAACTTGAAAATCCCAACGGATAAAATATAAATTTAATTAGGTTTCCTATATAAAATAAAAAACTTTTTTGAACGTCGCCATCAACGTAGCCATTAACCCCAAAACTTTTTAAAAGCCAAAGAACAATAGATAAAGTTAAAATCGTCGTGCCAACTTTAATTATGAAATCTTTTGTTTTTTCTATTAAGACACACCATACGTCCTTAATCGCTGGCACCCTTAACTTGGGAATTTCTAATATAAACCCACTATTATCACTGCCCAAAAGATTAAGTCTGTTTAAAACTATACCAAATATTATAACGCAAACAAGAGATACAAAATACATTGACGATGCAATCATTGCATTGCCATCAAAAAAAGTATAAGCAAAATAACCAAAAACTGCCATTTTTGCACCACATGGCATAAAGGGCACTAAAAATATTGTTGCTCGCCTTTCTTTTGTGCTTTCAATCGTTCTCGTTGCACTCATACCAGCCACGCTACAACCACAAGACACTATCATCGGCACGATTGACTTACCACTCAGCCCAAAAATACTAAATATTCTATCAAAAATAAAGGCAATTCTCGCTGAATACCCACTTTGCTCTAAAATGCAAAGCAACGCAAACAATATTAAAATTTGTGGAAGCAAGGAAAAAATCGAGCCTAAGCTTACAATTATTGCATCGCATATAAACTCAGTTAAAATAACGTTTACTCTTCCATTAAAAAACTGCAGTTTTACGTAATGTGACAGATTATTAAATGCTTGAATAACGTTTTCGCCTATACCCCCGCCTATCTTTATAGATAAATAATAGATTATTGTAAGCACTAAAAAGAATATGGGCAAACACAAGTATTTATTTAAGATAATTTTATCAAACTTATCCGATATAACTTGAGTTTTGGTTGTTTTTCTTGTAATTATTTTGTCTATATTCTCTTCTAAAAACTTATATCTTCTTTCCATTAGCGTTTCTTGATTATATTTGGTCAGATTTGGGCTTTTAAGCCTTTTATTTGCCATTGTTGCAACTGATATAAGCTGGTCTATATTTGCACCTTTAAGCGCCGAAATAGGAACTACAGGCACTCCAAAAAGGTTTTCTAGACCTTTTAAAGATAGTTGGATTTTGTTTTTTAACAATTCATCATACATATTAACGGCAATAACCGTTGGAATATCCAGCATCGCAAGTTCGCAAGTCAGATATAGGTTTCTTTCTAAATTTGTGCCGTCAACGATGTTGATAATTGTTTTTGGATTATTTGAATTTAAATAGTTTAAGACAACTCGTTCATCGCTAGAGTTTGTATCAAGAGAGTAAAGCCCTGGCAAATCTATTATTTTAATACTTTTATTCTTTTTATATAACCCTGATTTTTGCTCGGTTGTCACGCCCGTCCAGTTGCCTGTTTTTTGATAACTGCCGGTTAAAGCGTTAAACAGAGTTGTTTTTCCACAGTTTGGATTTCCCATTAAAGCAATTTCAGTCATATCTAACAATAATTTTGTCGGCATCTTGTTTTCTTATTGCCAAACAAAAATCCTTAATTTTTATTTGTATTGGTCCGTTAAATATCGCTCTGCGGACTGCAATTACCTTTGCGCCTTCAACCACACCAAGTCTTAATAGCCTGTTTTTGGTTTTGATAAAATTATTTAGCGAAATTATTTTTGCGCTTTGCCCATCTAAAAGATTATATAACGTCATAATACATTTTATTTTGTCAATACCTTAGATATAACATAAAATAAAAAACATAAAAAAATAACCGCACAAATTGTACGGTTATTAATTTAATTAGTCAACTAATTCAAGAATTGCCATTTCAGCAGCATCACCTTTGCGAACGCCGAGTTTGTAAATTCTTGTGTAGCCACCACCTTGACCCTTTTCTTCTTTACGAGCTGCATATTTTGGTGCATATTCGTCAAAAATCTTTTCGATAAGTGGGTATTTGATAGCCTTCGTTCTCTTCTTAAATTCAGGTTTGCTTTCCTTAAAGCCCTTAACTTCTTGCAAGTCGTTTACTAAAGTCATAATTTTTCTTCTTGCATTGAGTTTCTTTGTGCCATCTTTAACAAGAGTCTTTGTTGTTTCCTTGCCCTTAGCATCAGCAACTGTGATTTCTGTTTCTACAGTATCTTCATAAGAATTAACAGCAAGTGTTATAATCTTTGAAACGTATGCAGCAACTTCTTTTGCTCTTGCAACTGTCGTTTCGATTTTTCCGTGCCATAATAATGCAGATGCTTGATTCTTTATAAGTGCAAGTCTTTGCGTAGCATTAACGCCTAATTTTCTTTCCATTGTTTAGTCCTCCTTGTCCTGTAATTTTAAACCATAACTTTCGAGTTTGAAAATAACTTCATCAAGTGATTTCTTACCTAAATTACGGACTTTAAGCATATCTTCTTCGGTCTTTTTAGTTAAATCTTCTACCGTGTGAATGTTTGCTCTCTTTAAGCAGTTATATGAACGAACTGATAAATCCATTTCTTCGATAGTTTTTTCTAAAATCTTTATTTTCTTATCTTCTTCTGGTGGAACTAAAATTCCAATATTTCCAATTTCTGATAAAGAAACAAACATTTTAATGTGTTCTTCCATAATCTTTGCAGCAAGGCTTACGATGTCTCTACCTGAGAAAGCACCGTTTGTTGTAACTTCAAGTGTTAACTTATCAAAGTCAACGCTTTGTCCAACACGTGTTGCTGAAACATTATAACTAACTTTTTTAACAGGTGTATAGATACTATCGATTGCGATATTGTCAATAATATCGGTCTTATGCTCGTCTGCGCCTTCATATCCACGACCTCTACCTACTGTTAAATCAAGTTCAATTTTACCACCATCATCAATAGTACAAATATATTGGTCTGGGTTTAAAACCTCTAAATCTGCATTACAGATAATGTCGCCGGCTTTAACTACGGCTGGACCTTCTTTAACGAGTTTGATGTTGGTTACGTAGTCTTTATCCATACTTGTTGATTTAAATGCAACGCATTTAAGGTTAAGTATGATTTCAGTCACGTCTTCTTTTACGTTTGGTACAGCAGAAAATTCGTGTTTAATTCCTAATTCTTCTGCGAACTTAATGTTTTTGATTGCAACACCTGGTAGTGCTGACAATAAAATCCTTCTAAGCGCATTGCCGAGAGTTAGACCAAAACCTTTTTCCAAAGGTTCTACAACTACTTTTGCGTAGCTTCTGTCTTCACTTTCTTCCACTGCTATTTTTGGCATTTCAATTTCCATCATAAGAAAATTCCTCCTAAAAAATAGTTCCGATATAGATTATTGCAGGAATTCTTGTCAAAGCGTGGAAAACCTTAACTTTCCCCCTGCAAAAATCCATCGAAAATTTATAATTTTTTTTATTTTATTTAATTATTTTGAGTACAATTCGACAATCATGTGTTCAGCGATTTGAGCATCAATATCGTCCCTTGCTGGAAGAGCTAAAATCTTAGCTGTAAGAGTTTCTGGGTCGAATTCTAACCATTTTGGCATTGTGCCAACTTTCATTTGCTTAATTTCTGCAAAATACTTATTGTCTTTCTTGCTTTCTTTAACTGCGATTACGTCACCAACTTTAACGCTATATGATGCAACGTTTACGTTTTTACCATTTACAGTAAAGTGTGCGTGTGTAACGAGTTGACGAGCTTGTGCTCTTGATGAACCGATACCCATTCTATAGATAACGTTGTCAAGTCTTCTTTCTAAGAGAGAAAGCATGTTTTCACCGGTGATGCCTTTCATTCTGTCGGCCTTGTCATAATATGTTCTGAATTGACCTTCAAGTACACCGTAAATTCTCTTACATTTTTGTTTTTCACGAAGTTGCAAACCGTATTCAGAAATTTTCTTTCTTGCCATACCGTGTTGACCAGGTGCTACTGGTCTCTTTTCAAATGCGCAAGTTGCCTTAAAGCATCTTTCGCCTTTCAAGAATAATTTTGCACCTTCACGTCTGCATAAACGACATTTTGATTCTGTATATTTAGCCATTTATCTTTCCTCCATTATACTCTACGCTTTTTAGGTGGTCTGCATCCGTTGTGTGGGATTGGAGATACGTCTTGAATAAGTGTCACTTCCATATCACAGTTTGTAAGAGCACGGATTGCAGATTCTCTACCTGCACCAGGGCCTTTTACATAAACTTCTACAGAACGCATACCTTGGTCTCTTGCAACTTTACCAGCTGCTTCTGCTGCCATTTGTGCTGCAAATGGTGTGCTCTTTCTTGAACCCTTGAATCCAAGGCTTCCTGCACTTGACCAAGACACTGTGTTACCTTGCATATCGGTAATTGTTACTAGTGTATTGTTGAATGACGCTTGAATATGTGCTTGTCCTTTGTCAACTTTTCTAGCGTCCTTACGCTTTTTAACTACTTTTTTTACTGCTGCCATTTTACGTCACCTCCATTATCTAGTTGCCGTTTTCTTCTTAGCAACGGTACGACGTGGACCCTTTCTTGTCCTCGCATTTCTCTTTGAGCTTTGTCCACGAACTGGAAGGCTCTTTCTGTGGCGAACACCACGATAGCATCCTATTTCAATCAATCTCTTGATGTTTAGGCTTACTTCGCTACGAAGGTCACCTTCTACACGAAGGTTGTGTTCGATATATTCTCTGAGTTTAGCAACATCGCTTTCACTCAAATCTTTTACTCTTGTATCTGGGTTAATACCCGTTTCACTGATAATTTTCTTTGCCGTTGTGAGTCCGATTCCATAAATGTATGTTAAACCGATTTCAACTCTTTTGTTATTAGGCAAATCAACGCCGGCTATACGTGCCATTAACAATTTCTCCTTATTTGTTATTTTTGTTTTTATCTATGTCAATGCTAAAAAGACTTTCGCTTGGAATGATGCTACTCGTTTCTTTTTTCGCTTTGTTTTCGCTTAACCCGTTCGGGCTAATTTGTCGGTTATTAACCTTGTCTTTGTTTATGGCTCTTGTTCTTTGAACAAATTACCATTACTTTTCCATTTCTTTTGATTACTTTACATTTGTCGCACATAGGCTTTACAGATGGTCTTACTTTCATTTTGATATCTCCTTTGGAATTCGTTTATGTTTTTAGTTTTTGCTTCGCCAAATTATTCTACCTTTTGTCAAGTCATAAGGGCTCATTTCAAGTTTTACACTGTCACCAGGTATAATCTTGATATAGTGCATACGCAATTTCCCTGATATATAAGCCGTTATAATATGTCCGTTAGATAATTTAACCGTGAATGTTGCATTTGGTAATGCTTCTACTATCACGCCTTCGGTTTCTATTACATCATCCTTTGACACAAACTTAATCCTCCTGTAATTTTTGTTTTTTGGTCTTTATTAGTTTGTAAACTTTTTTGTTTGAAACTATTTGACCTTGTTTTATATTTTTCACAAAACCATCTAGGTCTGTGGTAAATATTTTTTTAATATGTTTTATATTTTTGGTTTTAGGACTGTCAATTTTTCGTGTTTTTCCGTCAATTAACTTAACTCTAGTTTTTGTTATTTCAATTACTAAAAAACATCTATCTTTATCTCGCCCTGTTAATGAAACAACCAAATCACCAACTTGAACAGGTCTATTCATTCTAGCACCTAAAGTGTTAATATCTCAACACCATTGTCCGTTATTGCAACAGTGTTTTCATAATGCGCTGATGGAAGCCTATCACGAGTGACAACGCTCCAACCATCTGATAAGAAATCAACTTGATAGGTGCCCATGTTAATCATAGGTTCTATCGCAATAGTCATGCCTTTTTTAAGGCGAATGCCCGTTCCTTTCTTGCCATAGTTTGGCACTGATGGGTCTTCGTGCATTTCTCTGCCGATGCCATGACCAACAAGTGCTCTAACAACTGAATATCCATTGCTTTCTGCATGAGTTTGAATATAATGTCCGATATCTCCGAGTGGAGAACCGTCTCTTAAATTCTCAACAGCTTTGAAAAAGCATTCTTCAGTAGTCTTTACAAGTTTCTTTTTTTGGTCGGATACGTTCCCCACCATAAAAGTTCTAGCTGCATCACCTTGCCAACCATTATAAATGACACCGACATCAATGGAAACTAATTGTCCATCTTTAATTATCGTATCATTGCTAGGTATGCCGTGTACAACCATCTCGTCTATTGATGTGCATATAGATGCTGGATAACCACCATAACCTAAGAAAGAAGGAACTGCACCACATGATTTAATATAATCAAAAGCAATTTTATCGAGTTCTTTTGTTGTCATGCCTATTCTTATTGATTTACCGATAAGGTCGAGTACGTTTTTTGTAATTCTTCCACTTTCTCGCATACAATCAAGTTCGGCATCTGTCTTAATAGTAATCATTTAACCTAAAACCTTTACTATCTCGCCAAAAACATCATCTATATTTTGATTACCATTGACAGAACAGAGTTTGTTTTGTGCACTGTAATAATCAATAAGTGGTGCTGTTTGAGTCTGATAAACTTTTAACCTTTCTTTAACTGTTTCAGCATTATCATCTTTACGAATAATAAGTTTTGCGCCACAATCTGGGCAAACGTCGGTGTTCCCAATATAATCTGTATGGAAAGAGCCTTTGCACTTAGGACAACTTCTTCTACCCACGATTCTGTGTTCAATTTTTTTAATATCAACGTCAATGTTGATAACAACGTCTGGTGCTAGAATTTCATCAAGTGCTTTTGCTTGTGTTAGATTTCTTGGAAAGCCATCTAACATGTATCCACCATTACAGTCTTCTTTAGATAATCTTTCCTTTACGACTTCTATTGTTAAGTCGTCTGGACATAAATTACCCGAATCCATAATTTCTTTTACTTTAACGCCTAGTGGTGTTTGATTTTTTATGTTTTCTCTAAAGATGTCGCCTGTTGACAAGTGTGGCAAATTATACTTTTCAACAATTAAACTTGCTTGAGTTCCTTTGCCACTACCAGGTGCGCCAAGTAATATTATCTTCATAATACTAATTATTTCAAAAAACCTTTGTAATTTTTCATCATTATTTGTGATTGCAATGCTTGTTCAAATTCAAGTGCAACCGAAACAATAATTAAAAGTCCCGTTGCTGTAAATACGTTTGCTAAGCCCATGCCTCCAATTGCCTTGAATATAATTGTTGGAATCAATGCTAAGAGAGCTAAGAAGATTGCACCGAAAAGTGTAATTCTATTAGATACTCTCTTTAGGTAGTCTGCCGTAGGCTTACCAGGTCTTGTTCCTGGAATAAAACCACCGTTGCCTTGAATACTCTTACTTATATCATCAGGGTTAAACTGAATTTGATTATAGAAATAAGAAAAGAACAATATTAATAAACAAAGCAATACTACGTAAAGCCAACTTTCAGTTCCCACGTTTCTTGACCACCAAGACGTTGGCCAACCTAAAAGGTTAACGATTAAGTCTGGGAAACTCAAGATAGAGAACGCAAAAATCAATGGCATAACGCCTGATGAATTTACTTTGATAGGAATATGTGTTGATTGACCGCCATACATCTTTCTGCCCTTAACTTGCTTTGCGTATTGAACAGGGATTTTTCTTTCTCCACTGTCAACAGTAACAATCGCGCCAAAAATTAAGATTGCAACGAGTATAAAGCCGATAAGTTGCCACATTGATGTAAGTGCTGTTGTTTCAACAAACAATCCTGTTATCATTGTGTAAATTGCTGTACCAGCTGATGATAAAATACCTGCAAATATGAGGAGTGAAATACCATTTGAAACACCATAATCAGTGATTCTTTCGCCAATCCACATTGTTAATGCAGCACCTGCTGTATACACAACTACTAAAAATGCATAGCTTAGGAATTGTGCAAAGCCTTCACCACCAAATAATTGGTTGAAATTGATACCTTCTTCACCAAAAGTGACTAAAATACCAATTGCTTGTGCAATAGCAAGGAAAAGTGTTAAGAGTCTTGTATAAGTATTTAACTTTCTCTTACCTTCTTCGCCTTGTTTACTCAATCTTTCAAGTGCTGGAATACCAACAGATAAAAGTTGCATTATAATTGATGCGTTGATATAAGGTCCGATACCCATAGCAAAAAATGTACCATATTGAAGTGCACTTCCTGATACGGCGTTCATGATTTGTAAGAAAGAATAATCTGTTAAACCGCTAAATGCTGTAACGCCTGGTACTGGAATATAACATCCAAGTCTGTAAACGAAAATCAATGCGATTGTAATTAATATCTTGTTTCTTACTTCCTTTATCTTAAACGCATTTATTATTGTTTGAAACATTTTGCCCTCCTTAATTTAGTGGGTTTTAGATTTGCTCTACTGTTCCACCAACTTTTTCAATTGCTTCTTTTGCTGAAGCTGAAAAACTTGCTGCCTTAACTGTTAGAGCCTTTGTCAACGTGCCATTGCCTAAAACTTTTAAGCCAATGCTACCTTTGATTACTTTGATAAGTCCCTTTTCGTTAAGAACTTCCATATCCACTACTGAGTTTGCTTCAAATCCTTCTAATACTGAAAGATTTACAATACTATATACTTTACTAAAATGGTTGTTGAAGCCACGTTTTGGTACTCTTCTAATTAAAGGCATTTGACCACCTTCAAATCCTGGACGTACGCCACCGCCACTTCTTGCCCATTGTCCTTTATGTCCTTTACCACTTGTCTTGCCGAGACCTGAACCAATACCTCTACCGAGTCTTTTTGTTTCTCTTGTTGAACCAATGGCTGGACTTAATTCACCTAATCTCATTTTATTACTCCTTAATTTAGTAAACTTAAATTACGCTTAAATCTTTTCTACTTTCAAAAGATAACCAACTTTCTTGATCATGCCAAGAATACATGGATTTTCATTGTGAATACGGAAAGAATTAATCTTTTTAAGTCCTAATGCCTCTACAACTTTTTTATGTTGAGGTAAACATGCAATCGTGCTTTTAACAAGTGTCACTTTTATTTGTGCACATTCTGCTTTTTTTGCTTTTGCCATAAAAGTACCCTCCTTAACCGTTAACTTCTTCAACGGACTTACCGCGAATTGCTGCAATTTCTTCTGCTGTTCTCAATGACTTAAGACCAGCAAGTGCTGCCTTAACGCAATTGATTTTGTTGTTTGTGCCATGTGACTTTGTTCTGATATTTGTAATACCTACTGCTTCCATAACTGCACGAACAGGACCACCGGCGATAACACCAGTACCTTCTTCAGCTGGCATCATAAGAACTAAACCACTGCCAAATCTTCCAAGTACTTCGTGTGGAATACTTGTGTTTTTAAGAGCAACTTTGAACATATTTTTCTTTGCTCTTGCTGTTGCCTTATCTATTGCTTCTGGAACTTCCTTTGCTTTACCCATTGCGCAACCAACTTTGCCTGCGCCGTCTCCAACGACAACGAGTGCAGCAAATCTCATATTTCTACCACCTTTAACAGTTTTTGTGACACGATTAACACAAATTAACTTTTTAACTAATCCGTCATTTTCTTCTGCTTTTCTTGGTGCTCTACTATTTTCTCTTGCCATTTTGATTTCTCCTTGTTTATTAGAATTCTAAGCCACCGTTTCTTGCGCCATCTGCTAAACTAGCAACACGGCCGGTATAAAGATAACCACCTCTGTCGAAAACAACTGCGCTTATCTTCTTTGACTTTGCCTTCTTTGCAAGAAGTTCACCAACTGCATATGCTTGAGCCTTCTTGTCTTTGCCTTCAAAAGTTCCCTTAATTTCCTTGTCAAGCGTTGATGCTGTGACTAAGGTTTTTCCATTTACGTCATCGATAAGTTGAGCATAGATATGTGTTAAACTTCTATATACTGAAAGTCTTGGTGCCTCAGCTGTGCCCTTAACTTTTGCTCTAACTCTCTTATGTCTTTTTAATCTATCTTTGTTTTTGTTGATTTTTGTAATCATAGTTTTACTCCTGTCTAATAACTTTTCGCGTTTACTTAAACGCACTCAGCAGACGCACTAAACTTCAAGTGCGTCCACTAAAAGCCATTTAAATCTTAGCCTTTTGCACCAGCAGCTTTACCAACCTTTCTTTCGATTACTTCATCGCTGTAGCGAATTCCGTATCCGTGATATGGTTCTGGTTCTCTATAACCTCTAATAATTGCTGCAAATTGACCAACTTTTTCTTTGTCGATACCACTTACTGTAATTTCAGTTTGTGATGGACAATCAAGTGTGATGCCGTCAATTTCTTCAACTTCAACTGGGTGGCTGAAGCCGATGTTCATTACGATTTTCTTGCCTTGTTTAGCAACCTTCCAACCTACACCATTTACGATAAGGCTCTTTTTGAAACCTTCTGTAACACCTTTTACCATGTTAGCGCAAAGTGCTCTGTATAAACCGTGTTTTGCCTTTGTTGGACCTTCATCATTTGCTCTTGTGAAAACGATTTCGTTGTTTTCAACATTTGGTGTAATGATTGGATCGTAAACTTGAGATAACGTTCCTTTTGGACCTTTAACTGTTAATACGTTGTCTTGTGCAACTACTGTCACACCAGCAGGGATAGCGATATGTGCGTTTCCTATTCTTGACATAACTAAATACCTCCTACCAAACGTAAGCGAGAACTTCCCCGCCTTGACGAGCAAGTTTTGCTTCCTTACCTGTCATAATACCTTTACTTGTTGAAAGAATTGCAATACCTAAGCCACCGAGTACTTGTGGAATTTCATCAGCGCCAACGTATACTCTAAGACCTGGTTTACTAACTCTCTTAAGACCTGTAATAACCTTTTGATTACCTTGATATTTAAGAGTAATCTTAATTGTGCCCTGTACACCTTCAATAATTTCTACATTAGAGATATAACCTTCTTTAAGAAGAATATCTGCAATTGCTTTCTTTGTATTGGATGCAGGAATTTCAACTGTTTCATGCTTTGCATTAAGAGCATTTCTTACTCTTGTAAGCATATCTGCAATAACGTCTGTCATTTCTTTTATCCTCCTTTAC
>JAZNBU010000057.1:0-40345 GCA_045587245.1 Christensenellaceae bacterium | reverse complement strand
AAACCGAACATAAGTGTATAACCACCAGAACGGAGTTCACTTGTATCCATAATTGACCATGGGAAATAGCCAATTACTGGGAAGCCTGCTTTAATTGCACGAGAAAGTGAACGAAGGTGTTCACGCATATAGTTAATTCTATAACCATCGTGAAGCTCTTCTTCATAATTACCCCACTTCTTAACGCCAATACCATTTTCAGTAATAATAATGTTCTTGCCTGGGTAATTATCGCTCAAATATGCAAGTGTATCAAACAAGCCTTGTGGATAATATTCAAAGCCATAGTCGTCTTTTGGAATATTTTTGTTAACAATCTTCTTGTACTTGAGATAGCCTTCATTTTCAGCGTATTCAACGTGTTCTGGTCCATAAATGTTAACGCCGATAAAGTCAGCTTCAATATAGTTTTCTTTCATTAACTTTTCAAAGTCTGGTGGCAAACTTTCAATAAATTCTTTTTCCTTTAAAAGAACTTCTGGATAATAGCCTTTATACATTGGGTCAAGCCATCTGCCAGCATAGTAAGCCATTGCTCTATCAGCAGCGTCTATATCTTTTTGTTCCATTGAAAGTGAGTAATAAGGAATTACGTGAATTACTGCACCAATTTGACCAGGCAAATTCATTGATTTATAAATTTTTACTGCTTTATAGTGCCCCATCATCATATTGAAGAAAGTGAACTTATTTCCACCTGCTTCTTTTGAAACGCAGTTAATGTTTGGTTCGTTTACTGTACACCAGTAATCAACTCTATCACCAAATGCTTCAAAACAAGTTTTTGCATAGTAACTAAACCAATCAGCAAAAGAACTGTTTGTTAAAGCGCCAAGTTGAACAAGCCATAGTGGCATATCGCAGTGCCAAAGGTCAAAGAACGCTTTAATGTCATTTTTCTTAAGTTCATCGATAACACGATTATAATAATCAATACCCTCTTGACAAACTATATATGGTCCGTCTGGGAAAATTCTTGACCAAGAAATTGAGAAACGGAAGCATTTAAGACCTAACTCTTTCATCATTTTAATATCTTCTGGATATTTATGATAAAAGTCTGCGTTTACTTCTGGGTCAGAAAAGTTATATAATTTTGGATTTTTTTTGTAGTTATCAGAGTGGAAGTCTTCGCCCTTTCCACCTTCGTGAATACCACCTTCAATTTGAACAGCAGAAGTTGCTGCACCAAATAAGAAATCTTTTGGGAATGTAAATTTCATTTCATTCTTCTCCTATTTTCACATTATAGCATTAATTATAACATAATTAAATATATTGTCAACAGTTTTTTAATGAAAAAATGCATTAAATTACTAATAATTAAACCAAAGATAAAAAGTATTCGTTTATCTTTTCTGGTGGCAATTTCAATTTGTTATTTATCCACCACCTGAGTGTTTCAATAAACGTTGAAGTAATATGATTTTCCCAAAAATCTTGGGGTATATTTTGTGGTTTTTTATCCTTAAAGTCCGATATGCGCCTTAATATCAACAAACGTACTTCGCCCTTAAAATATTCTAAAAAAAGTTCGTTATTTTTTGATGATAATAACTTGCAAATATTATTGTCGTTTTTCTTTATATGCTTAAACAAGTGCAAAAACACATCGTCACTATTATCACAATTAAAAATATTATAATCACTTATCTGCCCTTTATTTTCCGAATTAAATAAATGGTCAAAAAGTTCAACACATAACTCTTTTAACAGAAAATCTTTTGTCTCAAAATGAGAATAAAAAGTCGCCCTACCAACGTCTGCAATTTCTATAATTTCCCCAACGGTTATCTTATTGTAATGTTTTGTTGATAACAGCGATATAAATGCATTAAATATTGCTTCTCTTGACTTTCTTTGCCTTCTATCCATAATTTTCTCCATACATTTTTTTGTTATTGTTCAGTATTGAATCTTTGTTAGATTTTGTGGATATATTTGTTCTAAAAATATGATACAATTTTATAGAACATAATGTTCGATAACGAATTAATTATATCATAATTTATATTGTTTGTCAAAGGAGAAAAAATGAAAACAAAAAGCAAAATTTTTATAGCATTTATATTAAATTTACTATTTTCAATTTTTGAATTTTTTGGTGGAATTATCACAGGAAGTATTGCAATAATGTCCGATTCTATTCACGATTTTGGAGACGCAACGAGTATTGGAACGGCTTTCTTTCTTGAAAAACTAAGCGATAAAAAGCCAAACAATAAATATACTTATGGCTACGCAAGGTTTTCTGTTTTAGGAGCACTAATCACCACCCTAATTCTTTTAATCAGCTCAGTTATAGTCATTTATAATGCTATTTTAAGAATTATATCACCTATTGCAATTGATTATGACGGCATGCTCATATTCGCAATTGTCGGTTTGATTGTAAATATAGTTGCAACTTGTTTTACCCATGGTGGAAAATCATTAAACCAAAAAGCAGTTAACCTTCATATGCTAGAAGACGTTCTCGGCTGGCTTATTGTTTTAATAGGTGCATTTGTTATAAAGTTGACAAACATATATATAATAGACCCAATTTTATCTGTTTTTGTTGCACTGTTTGTCACTATAACTGCTATCAAAAATTTAATCGAAATTACACAAATCTTCTTAATTAAAACACCAAAAAATGTTGATATTGATGATATTGTTAAACACATAAAAGAACTCGATGGCGTTATTGATGCGCATCATATTCACGTTTGGTCAATAGATGGAGAAACAAACCTTGCAACCTTGCACTTAGTTGTTAATGAATATGACAAAAATATAAAAGATAAAGTAAAAAAAGAACTATCTGAGCACGGCATTTCTCACGTCACTATAGAAATGGAAACTGAAAATGAAAATTGCAAGAAAAAAGCTTGTGAGATAAAACAAAAAGAACACCACTCTCATTGCCATCATCACCATTAAACGCAACAAAAAAGTCTAACCCAAACTTCGTTTAGATTAGACTTGTTTTGGCGGAGCAATAGCGATTGTGTACGCACGCCAAATTAATATAAGTATTAAATCTGTATGCAAGCGTAGTTTTGATTTACGGAGCATTCGTAATGCAAATAAAATATGTTTGGTAGCACGTTTAAATATTTACCATTTTTTATTAAAAATACAACAAATTTTAAAAAAATATGTTATAATTATTTAAATCAAAGGAGAAAATTATGGAACAATTATTTTCGACAACACCATTACAAGTTATACAATTAGTAAACAATATTGAACTAGGCGTGTTAGGATTACCTGAGTTGCAAAGGCCTTTTATTTGGCCAGACTCTAAAGTTAGAGATTTGTTTGATTCAATGATGAAAGGTTATCCTATTGGTTATCTAATGCTTTGGGATTGTCCTGAAATAGAGAAGAAAAAAACTATTGGTGTTGATGGCCATAATTATCCTACACCAAAAGAAGTTATTATTGATGGACAACAAAGATTAACCTCTTTATATGCCGTTATGAAAGGTAAAAAAGTAAAGAATCAAAAATATGAGGACAAAGAAATTATTATATCTTTCAATCCTTTGAAATGCATTTTTGAAGTTGGCTTTCAAATGACAAAAAGAGATAAGGAATGGATATATAATATTAGTGAAGCATACACAACAAATTCGTTTTCCTTCATAACTAATTATATAAATAATTTAAAGCAATTACGTGAATCAAAAGGTTTAGAATTAACAAATGAAGAAATTCAAATTGTATCAAACAATATAACCTCTTTATACAATTTACAAAACTTTACATTACCAGTATTTAATATTAAATCATCTGCTGATGAAGAATCTGTTTCAAACATATTTGTTAGAGTAAACTCTGGTGGTATTTCATTAAAACAAAACGACTTTATTCTTACGCTGGTTTCATTATATTGGCAGGAAGGTAGAAGTTTAATTGAAAATTTTTGTAAAGATTCCAGAATTCCTAGCACAACGTCAACAGCATATAATTCTTTAA
The DNA here is from genome assembly GCA_045587245.1 of Christensenellaceae bacterium. GTDB lineage: Bacteria > Bacillota > Clostridia > Christensenellales > Borkfalkiaceae > UBA1259. The sequence continues at coordinate 36,379 of JAZNBU010000057.1, read as the reverse complement.
CAGAAGTAGAAGCTCAAGACATAATTAGAGTTGTTATGGCATATGGTTTTGATAGGGCGAGATTAAAATATGGTTACAAATTGTTAAGAGGTGCAGATTTTGAAAAGAAAGGCGCAATTGATATCGAATTAAGAAATCAAAGGTTTGACATATTAAAGGAAAAGCTTGATGATGTTTTAAATATTCATTCTTGGCACGAGTTTTTAAAATGTATGATGAATGCTGGATATTTAAGTAGAGAGATGATTTCTTCTGGCACAGCAATTTTTTATGCATATGCATTTTATTTAATTGCAAAACATAGATTTTGCGCAAGTTATAATGATAATATGTTATTAACTTCAAAATGGTATTTCTATATATCTTTAGTATCTTTATATACAGGCTCTTTTGAATCAACAATGGAAACACATTTGAACGCAATAAAAGAGTTCAAGTCTTTTGATGAATATAAACAATATATAGACAAATTAATGTCAGAAAGATTAACCAATGACTATTTTGCAATCACATTACCTGGTTCTGAAGGGTTAGCTGTTTCTGGCAAAGGTAATGCCGCTTGGAATGCTTACTGTGCCTCATTAAACATTTTAGATACCCATTTACTATTCTCAAAAAGCAATTTACTTGTTTCCAAGTTGTACGAGCCAGGTGTTGATGGTAATAGAAAATCTATTGAAAAACATCATTTATTCCCTAAAGCATATTTGAAAGAAAATGGATATAATGATACTATGATAAACCAAATGGCAAACTATGCATACATTGATTGGAAAGACAATATGGAAATTTTAGATGAAAATCCAGCAATATATTATCCTATTGTGTGCAAAGGTAAGACAGAGGAAGAAGTTAGGCAAATGGAAAATGAAAATGCTTTACCTATTGGTTGGGAAAAGATGCCGTATGAAGAGTTCTTAGTTGCTAGAAGGAAACTAATGGCTGAAAAAATTAAGATGGGATATGAAAAACTTTGTAAATAAACAAACAATAAAAAGACCTGGTTCAATTTAAGAACCAGGTCTTTTTATTTATATTTCGCAAACTTGGTATTACAATAGTAAGAATACCTTTTAACCAATAATATAAAACTGTATGTTCAAATACAACTCTAATATTAGCGGAGAGCGAGGGACACATCTCCTCGCTTTGTTGCGATGGCAGAGCCGAACCAAAGAACCGAAACCAAATCTCGCTATCAACAAGAAAAAAAGAACTACCTATTGATAGTTCTTTTTTTCTTGGCGGAGAGCGAGGGATTCGAACCCCCGTGGGCGTGCACGCAAACGGTTTTCAAGGCGGCCTCGTTATGACCACTTCGATAGCTCGCCAACAGTTTATTTAGTTTTGACTGCAATCAAATTCGATAGAATATGCCGAACTAATCACAGCACGACATATTCTACCTTATTTTTGAAAATTATGCAAGCAATTTTAAGGTGATTTTTTATAAATTTAAATATTTTTTTTATTCTTTTCTAAAATTGCCCAATCTAAAGCATTATAAATCAGAGAATTTTACTAGTTCAACATCAGATTGCTTAAATAGTTCTAAAGCAAATTCATCTGGATAGCCGTTTTTATATATAACCTTTTTTATGCCTGAATTAAGTATCATACGAGTACAAATAACGCAAGGTTGATGAGTCACGTAAAGTGTTGCGCCTTCTAAACTTATTCCTAGTTTTGCTGCTTGAATAATTGCGTTTTGTTCAGCGTGAACGGCATAGCAAACTTCTTGCATTGTGCCACTTGCAATATTTCTAACACGTCTTAAACATTCGCCACGTTCAGCGCAACTTTCAATGCCACTTGGTGCACCATTATAACCAGTTGTTAAAATACGCTTATCCTTAACAACAACAGCGCCCACGTGCCTATTATCTTGATAGCAACTTGACCAATCAGCCACAGTTTCTGCAAGATTCATAAATCTTTCATCCCACTTGTTCATAAATACCTCTTATGTAATTATTTTTTATCTTTTTTAACCATTTTTTCAAGTTCTTTAATAAAAGACGTTGTGTCTGTAAAAGAACGATAAACTGAAGCAAACCTAACGTATGCAACCTCATCAATTTGTTTTAAGCCTTCACAAACCATTTCGCCAAGTTCTTTACTCGTCACTTCTTGCGCTAAAGAATTATAAATGCGTTTTTGAATATCGTCAACCAAAGCATCTATAGTTGCTGAAGAAACAGGTCTTTTTTCACACGCTTTGATAATACCGTTTTTCATTTTATTTGGGTCAAAAACTTGTCTTGCGCCATTTGATTTAACAACAAAAATAGGCGTACTTTCAACTGTTTCATAAGTTGTAAAACGCTTCCCACAGTTAACGCACTCACGTCTTCTACGTATTATAGAACCCTCTTCTGCAGAACGGGAGTCTATTACTTTGCTGTCAATACATCCACAATACATACATTTCATAAAATTTACCTTCTTTATTTTTATTAAAACAGAAAAACAATATAAATATATATTATAAAGTAAATTTTTCTGCTCAAACTACTAATACAATTATGCCAACACTTTTTTATATTTTGATTATAACTTACGTTATTGCAATTAACCTATACGGCATCTTAATGCTAAAGTTTCAAAAAAAAGCACGAGAAGCTGGCGATGAAGAAAACATAACCATAAGCGACGGCAAACTGCTTTTCGCAGGACTCCTTGGCGGGGCCCTCGGAATCTTTGTGTTTATGTTTATCCTCAAATACAGACTTAAAAGCTTAATAATGATGGTGTTAATGCCACTTTTTATATCACTAAACGGTTATTTAATTTACACGGCATTTAGCAATGGCTTTAGCTTTTTTATGTTTTAGTTTTTATCTATGCCTGCTGTAAATCTTTTATAACGCTAGCAAATTGCCCAATAATTTCACTTGCGGTCATAGTAAACTCGCTTTCTTTTTCTTGGGCTTTTTCACCGGCTTTTCCAAACAAATATAAAGCAGATAGTAGGCTTTCTAACTCGCAAGAATTTCTAGCAATAGTTCCTGCAATAAGCCCTGATAAAACGTCCCCACTACCTGCCTTTGCCATGCCAGCACAGCCCGTGGTGTTTAAATATAATTCTTCGCCATCAGTAATAACACTGACGGCACTTTTTACTGCTAATTTAACGCCATATTTTTTAGCAAAATCAAGGGCATTTCGAGTCAAATCGTCAATTAAATCTTGTTTATCTTTTTCTAAAAGCCTTGCAAATTCCCCAACATGTGGCGTTAAAATAACACTACATTTTTTATTTTTAATAGCACCAACGCCATACTTAGCTAAAGCGTTTAAGCCGTCTGCATCAATAACAAGCGTTCCAGTATAATTCTCTAGCAAATAACAAACGATTTTATAAGTCAGCTCAGTGTTTCCCATGCCCATGCCAACAGCAATTGAATCACAAGTTAGCACCGAGCTAAAGGAATTATCAAAATCTTCATCAAAACCCAATAAAATACATTCTGGATTTTTTCCCACATATGCATTAAACAAAGGTTTTGGCACGCAAAGATATGTATATCCAACGCCAGATTTTAGCGCAGTTAAACTGTTTGCCGATAGCAATGCACTTCCTGTAAAACCTTCGCTCCCACCGATAATGCACGTTTTTCCAAAACAACCTTTATGGACGTTTCTGTTTGGTTTTAAGAAGCACTTTTTAGCGTCACGAGCTTCAATTCTTTTTATAAACTTTTCGTCCCAAACGCTTATTCCAATATCTTTTAGGATAAGTTTACCTACATAATCAATTCCGTCGCCTAAAAAATAACCAACTTTTAACTCGCCTATTGCAATGGTTAAATTAGCCTTAACGGCAATTCCCATCACCTTGCCTGTGTTGCCATTTATGCCACTTGGAATATCACAAGAAATTTTATAACAATCTATTGCGTTAATCTTTTCAATAATATCGTAATACTTGCCCTCAATTTGCCTATTAAGACCTATCCCAAACAAACAGTCAAGTATTATGTCAAATTTCTTGTCAAACAGCTCGTAGCAAGGGTTTTCGCTATCAAATACACTCACCGAAAAGCCGTGTGTTTTAATTAAAATATTAGCGACAACAAGTCCATCCTTACCGTTGTTTCCTTTACCAACGCAAACTAGCACTCTGCCACCGTAAAACTGCTCTTTAATCACTTTAGCAATACTTTCACCAGCTCTAAAAACAAGCTCGCTTTGAGAAATGCCAAGGTTGTTTATGGTATAGCTATCAGCTCTTTGCATTTGAGTTGCAGTCAAAATTCTTTCCATTAATCCCCCTGATAATCAGAAAGCGCATTTTTTGCCTCTTCATAGCTAAAGCCTTTTCCAATCAAATATCTATAGGTTTTTGCAAGGTTTTCTCTAGTAATCGGCTTATCCCCTAAATGCTTTTTTGCTATTATTTTAACGCTTTCGCTTGCGTGGTCGTCAGCATCAGAATAGGCACTTTCAATATCTTCTTTTCTAACGCCTTTCATCATCAATCTATATTCCGTAAGGCGTTTGCCTTGTTTCTTGCTCACACTCTCTATATATTGTCTTGCATACTCAACGTCGTCGATATAGTTATATTCTTTCAATTTATCAACGCTCTCGTAAGCAACTTGCTCCGAATACCCTTTTTTTATCAGATATTCTTTTACTTGCCTTTTTGTTTTTAAACCTTTTAATATATAGTCAGTTGCTTTTATAAGCGCTTCTTGTCTTTCGCTTTCCAGCACCAAATCTTCAAGTTTTTGCTTATCTATTTCTTGACCTACTTTTAAGCGGTTTTTTAGGGCAGTTTCAACTGACATACCACAAAAAAACTCATTGTCAACGTATAAGTTGCAACGCTTTTTGTTGTTTTTTTGCATTGATATTTCAGTTATAATTGGCATTTTTCACCTAAATTTTACTCAAAATCGTAATATCCTGAGCCTAAATCTTCAATATTTATCTTTCCATTAAAAGCATCTAACAAACGCTTGTTAAATGCATCAAAACAGTCGCTTTTTACTGCTACTTTAACGTCAACAACGTTGTTAAAGTCTGTGCTAATAACCGTAATATTTGGGTCGTTTAACAGCTTTAACAGCCTTGAATACCCTTCATAATCAGGTGAAATTTGAACTAAAATCGACTGACACATTTTAGAGATTTTAGCAACGTCCAAACAATCTACAACAGCACCGCCATACGCTCTTGTTAGCCCACCCGTGCCAAGCTTTATTCCACCAAAATATCTAGTCACAACGGCAACCGTTTTAAACATGCGCCTATTTTTCAAAACTTCAAGCATTGGAAGCCCTGCAGTCCCCTGTGGCTCGCCATCATCAGAAAATTTTTGCACTAACCCCTTATCATCAGCAATATACGCATAGCAATTATGCGTAGCAAGTGAGTGGCGTTTTCTTATGGTTTCTATAAACTTTTTTGCATCTTCTTCATCTTCAACGCCTTTAATATTGCAAATAAATTTAGAGCGTTCTATAATATTGACGTTTTCTTTTTCACCGTTTACAGTAAAAAACTCATAACTCATCTTATTTTACGCTTACCTTAATATGCACTTTTTTGCCCTTGTGCAAAATAAATTCCTTGTTAGAAAGTGATGCTGATGGAATTTCACCAAAAGGATTTGTAATCTTTTCTTGGTCAATACTAACTCCACCACCTTCAATAAGACGTTTAGCTTCGCCTTTTGACTTTGCTTGTCCTACAGCAACCAAAAGGTCTGCAACTAAAGTAATTGAGCCGTCTATTTCAGCTTTTGGCATGTCTTCGCTATTTCCAGTGCCAAACGCTGCTCTTGCTTGCTTTTGTGCATCCATAGCTTTTTCTTCGCCGTGAACGAGCTTTGTCACCTCATACGCAAGTCTTTCTTTTGCTTGGTTCATACGCTCGTCGTTATATTTTGTTAATTCTTTAATTTCGTCCATTTCCATAAACGTTAAAAGGCGCATACATTCTTCAACCTTAACGTCTTCAACGTTTCTAAAATATTGATAAAATTCATAAGGCGTGGTTTTATTTTCATCAAGCCACAAAGCGCCCTTTGCAGTCTTGCCCATCTTTTTGCCTTCGCTTGTAAGTAATAGCGTAAAAGTCATTGCATAAGCTGGCTTTTCTTCCTTTTTTCTTATAAGGTTAGCGCCTGCAAGCATATTGCTCCATTGGTCGTCACCACCGAGTTCTAATACTACGCCGTAATCTTGATATAGTTTTAAGAAATCATAGCCTTGCATTAACATATAGTTAAATTCAAGGAAAGATAATCCTTTTTCCATCCTTGACTTAAAACACTCAGCCGTGAGCATTCTGTTCACAGAAAAATGCACGCCAATATCTCTCAAAAAATCTACGTAATTAAGGTTTAATAGCCAATCGGCATTATTTGCCATAATCGCAGGATTTTCACCGTCAAACTTAATAAATCTGCTCATTTGCTTTTTAAAGCAATCACAGTTATGCGCTATGGTTTCTTTTGTCATCATAGAACGCATATCCGTTCTTCCTGATGGGTCACCAATCATAGCCGTTCCACCACCGATAAGCGCAACAGGCTTATGTCCATATCTTTGCATCCAAGCCATTGCCATTATTGGAATATAGTGCCCGATATGCAAACTGTCTGCCGTTGGGTCAAAACCAACGTAAAAAGGAACACTCTCACTACCTAAAAGTTTATAAAGGTCTTCTTCGTAAACTGTTTGCTTAATAAAGCCTCTTTCTTTCAATACATCAAATACGTTTTTCATAATTATCTCTTAGCGCTTCCTTTCAGTATAAATTTTAGTAAAATAAATCTTTTATATTATATAACTAAATAAAGTAATTGTCAACGATAAACTATCAAATTTCTTTATCATTTAATGCAAACAAAAATAGACGAATTTAAAATTCGCCTAAACATACGTCCTATGAATTGATAATAAAGTTTTGTTATTTATAAGTTTTGTTTGCACTAAATATAGCAAATATCAATAGCCCTAAATTTGCACCCACAATTAAACCTAAACAGAAATTAAGCATACTTTTAACCTCTTTAATAGTTATGTTTCAAACCAAATGTTTTTATGCTAATTTTGTATTCATATTTATATTATGTGTGACATAATAATATGCATAATCATTAGAAAAATATTAATATTTATTTTTGTATACTTGCAAAATTTTTTATTCTAGATGCGTTTATCGAAATATTAACTAAATAACCCTTTCCCGACTTTTCCATCGTTAAATTTGGAGACAAACTAAAATCAAAGTAATCTCTTAAAAGTTTATCTACGTCATTAATTAGCATTTCGCTAAAGTTTTCACCTGTCGATATTCTATCATTTTCTATTAACGTCTGAAGCCTTATTAATTGATTCTTACTTTTTTTCATACTCTCCTTTTTAAACTCCCCCTAATACTTCCAAAAAACCCTGTGTATTTTGCAGTTGCGTCAAATATTTTCTTCGTTCCGTTGTGTACGTTTTGCGCTAGCATTTTGTATGCCTTATGCGACTGTGAGCGTGCCGACAATTTATAACCACTTGACAAAAAAACAGTATCTTCTTCTGGCAACACCCCCATAAGTTTTACCTTTAATATTTGCTCTATATCATAAGGTAGCATCATTTTTGATGAAACGATTAAATCACCACGAGCACGATTAACGACTAGACCAATTGCATCAAGGTCATAACTTTTCAAAACCGAAACAACTTTATCAGCATCTCTAATACTTGTTAAATTTGGTGTTGCGATGACTATTGCTTGGTCAGCACAAGATACAGCCCTATGAAAGCCTGCATCAATACCTGCTGGGCAATCAAGTATTATATAGTCAAATAAAATATCAACGTTTTCTAATAGTAATTTTATATTTTGCCCTGTCACGTTAGACATTGGGCTTAAATTACCAGATGGAAGCATATATAAACTCCTTTTGTCGCCACACTGAACTAACGCTTGTTTTATCCTGCACCTACAAGACAAAACGTCGTTTATATCATAACATACCTTATTTTCAACGCCTAAAACCACGTCTAAGTTATTTAACCCAAAATCAATGTCAACAAGTAATACTTTTGCGCCTAAATTTGATAGCGCCATACCTAAATTTGCCGTTATAGTTGTCTTTCCAACTCCACCTTTACCAGACGTAATTACAATTTTTTTAGCCATAAAAAACCTCTTAATTAATTGTAAATAAAAAAAGACCACGCTTTTTGACTGTTTGAGAAAAAAATCGTGGTTTTCTGTCGTTTTATTATATTTTAATTTTAATTATTTATGGGAAAGTGCAACCTTTTTTAATAGTTTTGAATTTCCAATAGCTATTCCGCCACCAAGTGCAACTGCCATTGCGCCGTTTTCAGCAACGTTAATCTTCATTGCAAATTTATCAGAATAATACTTTTCTAAGCCATATATAGAAGAGGCTATACCCGAAACGTAAATTCCTGAATTTCTAATTTCAGCACAAACTTCAGGTGGTAATTTTTTAAGTACAGACACAGCAAGCTCTTGAATCTTATCATAATATTTTTTAATTGGAACTTGTATATCCATTGCCTTAATAGAAATCGAGCGTGGTGCGCCATTTTTTAAATCTCTGCCATTAATAACAGTTGAAAGTGCATCGTTATCAGCCAAACTTCCTATTTCTTTCTTAATCCTTTCTGCAGTTAAAAGCCCTATTTGAAGACCATAATTTTCTGCAATATAATCCATAATATCAACGCTAATTTTGTTATAGCCAAAGTTAACAGAAATACCAGCAATAATTCCATCTAATGAAACAGCGGCAATATTTGTTGTTCCCCCAGCCATATCTATAACAAAACAAGGTGTAGAATCATTTAGTGGAATTCTTTGACCGAGCGCTGAAAGCAATGGCGCTTCAGCGACGTAAACCTTGCTTATGCCACAGTTCTTTGCTACCTTTTTATACTTAGATATAACGTCATAAGAGCACCCACAAGGCACAGACATAATTGCTTGACAACCAAAAAGACTGTTTTTTATGCCCAACTTATTTAAAAAAGAAGATAAAAGGCTTTGAGCAACTGAAACGTTAACAATCTCACCCTCAAAAACAGGAAAAACAACTTTTGTATTATTTGCAGTTTTGCCTATAAGCTTTCTCGCCTCTTCTCCAACAAACTTTACTTCGTTATTATTTTCAAGATTAATTGTAGCAACCGTCGGTTCGCTTAAAACTAAGCCACTTCCGAGCATATATATATTAGTATTAACACTATCTAAATCAATCGCTAATTTTGAAACAGCCATTTTACCACCTTTATATTTTAAAACAAACGCTGTGAAAACACAGCGCAAGTTTAATTAAAGAATTTCTAAGTTTTTCTTAAATATTTTTCTAAAATCTGAGCCAATTTCAAATGCTGAATTTATTTCTAAAGTAGCATCTCCATCAACTTCTGTTTTAACGATTACTGAATCGCCCAAAATGTCACAATTAATACCCTTAATGACTGACGACAAACTTCTATCAAGCGCACTTGCAATGCGGAGTATTATACCCATTTTCTTAACAACGTCAACGTCTTCATCTGTCACCAAATCACGATATCTCGCCCAGTCAAAAGGGTTTATATCTTCAATAGCTGTGTTTGATGCGACAAAAGATGCTAAAACCAAATCTCTATGCGAAATCCCATAAATATTAGAATTTAAAATCACATAACCACTATGCTTTTCAAAGTTATAAAAACCAACACGCTTACCCGTATCATATAGATATGCAGCTACTTTTAAAATCTTAAGATATTGCCTTGGGAATTTATGCAAAACTCTAAGTTGCTTAAAAAGCTGAACTGATAGACTTACAACTTGCTCCGTATGCTTTTGGTCACATCCAAAAAGATTAACCAAGTTATTAAGACTATATGTCAAAACGTCAGAAATTGGTTTATCTAACGTTGATGGAACTACGTAGTTATAAAGTAAGCCCGTGCGTAAACCACTGCCACTTATAACAACGTTTTGCAAGTTCATATACTTTTTAAACGCAGAAATTACAGCTAATGCGCTTGGGAATATATCAGCTCTGTCGCTTGACAAACCTTTAATTTTCTTTTTCCTGTCAAGGTCAAGGCCTTTAACCAAATCAAAAACGTGATTAAAATCGTTATCATTTATAACGTAGTTATGAATAGTTTTAAGTGGATACTTTTTCATAATTTTTGTCATACGACAAAGATTTCTAAACGAACCACCAACACCAATCATTTGAGTTTCTGGGTCAATTTCTTTAAGCCAATCAATATGATTTAGTTGCTCAGTAAAGAATTCTTCAACTTTTTTAGTTTGCTCTACTGGAGATAACCCGTCATCGTTAAAAAGTTCAGTAAGAGTTATCGCACCAAATGGAAGTGTTTCATAATTAAGCAAATTTCGCCTATTATAATATACGATTTTAGTGCTTCCACCACCTATTTCTAAAATTATTCCTTTCGGAATATCCATAGTGTTCACAACGCCACGGTAAACGTAAACCGCTTCTTCTTCTGCGCTTAAAACACGTAATTTTATACCACAAGTTGCACTAACTTCATCAAGAAAACTGCGTTGATTTTTTGCACGACGAACAGCCGCCGTTGCAACGGCAATAATTCTCTCAATACCGTTTACGTCGCATAATTTTCTAAACATTTTTAACGTTTTAATTGTTTCTTGAATACGTGCAGGTTTTAAAAAACCATCTTTTTCCATACCTTCGCCAAGACGAGGGCTTTCTTTAAGTTGGTCAACAATTTGAAAATGACCAGTTTCTTTAACTTCTACTAAAAGTAGTCTTGCTGTATTTGAGCCTAAATCAATGATTGCAATTTTTTCCAATTTATTCACCGTGCCGTTATCTATTTTTTCGCAACAATTATAGCACAAAATATTTGGTTTGTACATACCTTTTTTAAAATTTTGTGCAATTTTTTTTAATATTTTTTATTTAAATAAATTATTAATAATTGTTTTAGTCACAACTAAGCAAATTTTATTAAAAAAATGGTTTTTGTTATTATTTATCAAAGTTTTTTTGTAATTATACTTTGTGCTATTTGCACAAACAAAACCTATCTTTTCTTTACCTTTAATGCGTCAATAAATTGAAAAACAGACAATCCTAATAAGAACCCACCAAAACATCGCCTTAATAAATTACCACTCATAATTTTTGCCAAAAAGCAACCGATAACGCAAGTTATTGCTCCGCAAACAATAATTAACACAACGTTATCATATCTAACAAGTTTATTTTTTATATGAATGATTAGAGCAACGATAGCCATAGGAATAAACCCAATTAGATTTATTGCTTGCGCCGTATGTTGGCCTACCGAATAAAAAATAGTTAATAGTGGAATTAGAAGCGTTCCACCACCCATTCCCATACCACCTAAAAGCCCTCCGACAAGCCCAGCAAAACCATACCATAAATACTCCATTTTCACCTCAATTTATCAAATTAAAAAAACAACATTTTTCCACCGGCAACCGCCATTACAATAGAAAAAATTATCATTACCCACTTAGATGAAAGTTTTGAGAGCAAAATTGCACCTATTATTCCACCGATAATTATTCCAGCAATAACGGGCAAACCAATTTCTAAACTAAACTTACCAAATGAAAGATACAATATTCCACTCACTATAGATAGTGGCAATATTATCAGAATTGCAGTTGCGTGTGAATTTTTAGAGTTAAATTTTAACAGCTTTGTGAGCATAGGAACTACAACCATTCCACCTCCACCACCAAAAAGCCCATTTATAAGCCCTGCAACAGCACCCGTTAAAATACTAACTAACTTGTTCTTATTTGTTTTTTTATTTGAGTTTTCTATTACACTTTTTGTCTTACAACATTTCATTTCTAATTATTATCAGCAAAAAAAATATTTTTTACTATTTTTTTAGAAAAAAAGACATATTTATTCGTTATGTTCTTGATTTTTTTGTTCAAATATTATATAATATCTTCAATGTGTATAAAAAAGTTTATTATTTAGCTTTGTGCTAACAAATTAAACGTATTATAGGTGAATTATGACGAGAAAAACTAACTCAAAATTTTTAACAATTAAACAACTTCTTGTTTTTATTCTTGCAATACTTATGTGTCTATCATTATTCATGGCAACTGCTTGCAAAGAAGACGGAGATAACAGCGCTGACATTCCAGAATATTCTCATTCTGATAATGCCGATAGCGAAATTAAAAACCCTTCGTTTACTTTTGGCACACAATCTATGGATTATGATGATTTTCCAAAAACAACCATTGACGGCTGGTCATTTACTAAAATAGCAGATTCAAAATCAGGCGTTGTTGACGTTTCGGCTAGTGGTTGGAAACAACTTATGCCTAATTTATATAAAGACAATGGTTTGTTAAGCTACGTAAAATATAAATATGACTTTGACGATAGCGATATCAGAGACGCTATCAGAAATGGCGATACTAGTGTAACAGTTACGTCTAGCGAAATTAAAGACTATGTTATCGAAAACTATTTCTTTAAGGCAGAAGACCAAAACCCTGGTGATAAATATGCCTTCCCTAACCCTGGCACGCACCAAGATGCTACAGACAATAAAGTGTATATGCTTAACAACTACGTAAGCGGAGCTCTTTACTATGGATGCACACAAACCGTCACCTCTTCAACTGAAATAACTTTGAATTGTGGCGAATATGCAAAAGTAAGCGTTTGGGTTAAAACTGCTAACTTAAATATCAGCGAAACTTCTGCAAATCACAATCAACCTATCGGTGCAAATATTTCAGTTAAAAACACATTTAATGGTAGCGCACAATCTAACTACGGAATTTATAACATTACCAATACAGATTGGCAACAATATACATTTTATATTAAAGCAGACGAAGTTTTTGAAACAAAATTCACCCTTCAATTAGGCTTAGGTTATGACAACTTTGCCGCAACAGGCACTGTTTATTTTGATGACATTACAGTAGAATTATTGGATAGCGACGAGTTTGCTTCAAGCACTAAAGATTACACAAACAAAGTAGAAAATAAGATTTCTTATAACGATAAAGATGCTAAGCCTATAGTTAATGCGTCAGAATATCTTAATAATGCTAATGATACATTATATCTCTACGACATGTGTGTTAACCTTGCTGAAATTTCCAATTATTCAAACATTGTATCCTTCAATTCTGACAAAACTAACACAACATATTACGACTTTACAAAATATAAAGAAGGACTTAAAAACGGTAATTTCACTAACTCAAACAATTCAGTATCTATTAATACTAACAAAACTGGCTTAGATGCACCATACGGAATTACAGAAGGACTTGAAGTTAAGATTAACAAGGCATCAAGTTATACAATTAGACTTGACGACAACGGTAAGCCATTCAAACTAGAAAACGAAAGCTATGCTGCAATCACCCTGCTCGTTAAGAATGACCTCAATAAATTTTATACAACGGACATCACGATAAACGTTGAAGATAAATATGGAGACGTTATCAAAGAAAGAGCCGCAGTAGCAACGATTTCTGAAGCTAATAATGAATGGACAAAATACACAATCATCGTAAAAAACAACTTTGATGAAGATGCAAAAGACCAAAATGGCAATAATAAATATAGCGATCGTGAGTTTTATTTAGAAATCGTTATTGGTCCAGACAAATACGATGATTATATTGACAACTATGCTTTAGGCACAGTGACGTTTGCATCACCTATCGTTTCATTTGGCAAGACGTATCAATATGCAAATGAACAAGCTGAGTTAAAGAAGGAAGAGACACCTTTCTATAAGTTCTACAACTTGCTATCTGAATCTTCTGTAGGTTCTACAGCGCTCTACACTGGCTTTAACGAAGATTACACTGCAGAAGAAACAGACCCAACTGTTTATTCACTAGTAGTTGCGCCAAGCAATATTGGTATGATAGTTGAAAATCCTGCAACTCCAAAATCATATACTGGAATTGAAGCTGGACATTATTATATTACAAACGACCTTAACGACTCGATGAAAGTAAATAATAATCAGTATTCAGGCTTAATTAATAGCAACTACTTAAATAATTATGCTGGAAAGGCAAACCTTGCTGATATTAAAACTGCCCTTAACTATAATGGTGATACTAGCATCCAACCTCTTATGATTAAAACTAATGATAAGAGTTATGGTTTCCTCGGCGAAAACATCATCGTTTCTGCAAACGCATATGCTAAAGTTTCACTTAAAGTTAGAGTATATAACGCAACGGCATACATCTATTTAGTTGATACATCAGAAACCGAAAAACAAGTATTAAGACTTGATAAGTTTACAGTAAATACTGAACTAGGCAAATACAACAACAATAACCAAGAAATTGACAATGAATTGTTCTTTATGATAAATGATTCAATGTTATCCGAGTTATCCGATGATGGTTGGGCAACAGTTGAATTCTATATCGCTACCGGTGCAACTGAAAAAGAATTTAGAATTGAACTTTGGAACGGCGAACGTGGTAACGCTAATCAATTAACTCAAAATGGTTACGTTTTCTTTGATGACGTTGAAGTTACAACTTCGAATGCATTTAATGAAACTGCTCGTTGGGAAGATGCCTTAACTGATGAAACTTCACCGCTCTATAATCAAGCTGATTATTTCAAAAACAACACAGACCTGATTCTATATGAAAGAGAATTAACTGACCTTGAAAAGAAATACAACTCAGAACACAGCGATAAGATTTCATATAGACCAAAATATGTTTGGGCTAAAACAGATACTCTTATTTATGCAATCTATAATACTATTGACCCTATTGAAGTTGACCCATACGCTTCTGACGTAGAAGATGATGCAACAACAAAAGACGAGTCTTTATATGAAACCGACCCTGCAGCATTCTGGTTATCGCTTTCATCAATTATAATTGGCGTTGCACTTATCGTTGCAATTATAATGTTGTTCATTAAAAATATTAGACGTAGACGCAAAGCTAACAGAAGTGATGCAAAATCACACTACACCGTAAAAAGTAGAACTAAAAAATCAACGAAACCTGTTGAAGAAGTTGATGTTGACATCGATATTGATAGTGATGAACCAACCACAAGCGACGGTAGTGACGAACAATCTTTAGACTCTTACGTTTACAGCGACGTTCAAGTTTTCGGAGAAGACGAAAGTAGTAAAGAAAAAAATGATGATAATAACTAAATATAGTTATTAACTAAAAAAATCTCAACGCATTGCGTTGAGATTTTTTATTAATGCACTCATTAAAGATATTAAAAGAATACCTTTTAAATTATTGCATATATATAATGTATGGCAAAAATTATATTAACCGGTGGTGGCACGGCTGGTCACGTCACGCCACATTTAGCGATATTACCTTATCTAAAAAATGATTTTGATTCAATCTATTATATTGGCAGTGAAAATGGTATAGAAAAAAATATTATTACTCAAGTAGATATTCCCTATTACTCTGTGCCATGCGCTAAACTTAATAGAAACTTTACTGTTAGCAATTTTACAATACCACTTAAACTAATTTCTGGTTATGTTAAAGCAGGAAAAATTCTTGACAGACTAAAGCCTGATATTATATTTTCTAAAGGCGGATACGTTTCTGTGCCAACAATACTTGCTGCAAAAAAGCGAAAAATTCCTATTATTGCACACGAAAGTGATTATACAATAGGATTGGCAAATAAACTAACTGCAAAATATTGTAAAAAGGTTTTAACGTCTTTTAAGGAAACAGCTAAAGAACTTAAAAATGGTGAATACGTTGGCCCCCCAATTAGAAAATCTTTGTTTTCGCAAAAAAACAATGAAGCATATAAATTTTTTGGTTTTACAGGCAACAAACCAATTCTGCTTATAACCGGTGGGAGCCAAGGAGCAATGGCAATAAATAATGCCGTTAGAAATGCTCTCAGCGAACTTTTACCTAAATATGACATTATCCATATTTGTGGAAAAGGTAATTTAACTGACACAATAAAAAATAATGGTTATTTTCAGACAGAATATTTAACAAACATTGAACTAGCATTTAGCATATGTTCAGTTTGTATTTCTCGTGCTGGCTCAAACACAGTTTTTGAGTTATTAGCCCTAAAAATTCCAACGATATTAATTCCCCTACCAAAAGGAAATTCTCGTGGTGACCAAGTGCTAAATGCCGAATATTTCCAAAAATTAGGGCTAGTTAGCGTTTTACCACAAAACGTTTTAACGCCTGAATCACTTATAAATGCAGTAAATTCTACTTATGCCAATAGACATAATTTGCAAAGAAATTTTGAAAAGGCAAAAATTAATGATTCAAGCAGACAAATATCTCGCCTGCTTATAGAAACGATAACTTAAAATATCTTTGAATATACGTTTCTTTCAGTTAAATTTAGCCCCTTTACGTTTTCAAAATATTTTGAAAGGCAACTATCTTGCCTTTCATTTTTATTTTGCATATAAAAACAACTTGATTGAATTTTTCTGCTTTTATTTATTATAGTAAACGTGTTTTTATTTGACCTTCTTTTATTAAATATTTTGCTAAATAAAATTTTTATCATATCCGTTCCCCTTTTTTCTATATCATATCATTAATTCATGACATACGCTTGTCATATATTTGACAAATTTATAAAAATTTTATATAATTAAAAAACAGGAAGGTTAAATTATGAAATATGAAATTATGCTTAGAATTTTGTTTGAACTTATGTCTAAAAAATGCGTTAAAGCATCTTATTTAGCAGATAAATATCAGGTCAGCGTTAGGAGTATACATAGATACATAAATTGCTTAGAGCTTGCAGGTGTGCCAATTTATACTATTCGTGGCAACAATGGTGGCTTTGCTATTATTGATACTTTTAAGTTTTCCTCTACGTTTATGACTAAACAAGAATTTGAACAAACAATAGACGCACTAACAGCATTTATTGAAGGCGTGCCTAACAGTGATTTATCAAACGTGATTAATAAGCTAAAATCTGTTGTTAGAAATGAATTCACAAGCGTAAACCTAATGAGCGGAAACTTAATTATTGACGCTGGTCCTTGGGGAGATGCCGTTGGATATAAAGCAAAATTAAACGTTTTGCAAAAATGTATAGACTCAAGCAACAAACTTCTAATTCGATATCACGATAGAAATGGCGAAATTAGCGAAAGAGTTATTGAACCACACATTATAGTATTTAAGCAAGGACTTTGGTACGTTTATGCTTATTGCCATTTAAGAAATGAATTTAGATTTTTTAAGACAGGTAGGATTGAACACGCAAAGATTTTAGATGAAAAATTTGAAAGAAGAGAAATTGATAAAAGAGATTTACCGCTAAGTTTTTGGGAAAGCAATACTTCTACAAATGACGTCGTTTTTGAGATAAACAAAAAATGTTTATCAGACGTTGAAGAGTGGCTTGGAATTGAAAATATTTCATTAAAAAATGGTAAATACGTTGCTGAAGCTAAACTGCCGTTTGATAATGGTCTTATTTCAAAAATTATTTCGTTTGGAAATGGAATTAAGGTAATTTCGCCAGCAAGTTTACGTAATAACGTTATTAATTCTGCAAAATCAATTATAAATGAATATGATAACTAAAAAAAGACGCAAATAGCGTCTTTTTTGTTTGTATAGAGTTTATTTTAGATAAAATTAAAATTCCTTTCTAGTGCTACGAGAAAATAGTTTAGAAAACTCTTTTAACGGGTCTTTGTTTTCGTATAGAATTGAATAAACTGCATTTGTTATTGGTAATTCCACGTTATACTTAATACCAAGTTCTCGCATTGCTTTTGCCGTTGAAACACCTTCAGCAAGTTTAGAAAACTTTTCGCCCTTAACGTATTTTTCGCCAAAATTTCGGTTGTTTGAATATGGAGAAAACAAAGTTGTTTCATAATCGCCCAAATGGCATAAACCATAAGCTGAAAGCCCGTTGCCACCCATAGCGTCAATAAGCCTTGCAACTTCCCTAGCTCCACGAGCCATTAGTGGTCCTTTTAGCGTTGTATATCCACCGCCATCAAGCATTCCTGCTGCAATACCCATAACGTTTTTTGCAGCAGCGCCTATTTCACTGCCAATAATATCATCGCCATAGTAAAAACGGATTAAATCACCACGGAGATTATCGGCTAAAAACTTAACTAGCTCTTTATTGTTAGAATCAATAACCATACAGTTAGGATAGCCCTTAGTAAAAGCTTGAATATGACCTGGGCCTACCCAAACGGCAACGTTATCAATATCAACGCCACTTTCAATCACAACTTCTGAAAGGCGTTTTCCAGTATCTACTTCTATACCCTTCATGCATAAAACAAACTTTTTATTTGAAAGGTCAAATTTAACAACGTCTTTCATAAAAGCACGCAAGTTTTGTGCACTTATTGATATAATTATTATATCGCTACTATCAATCGCAAACTTTAAATCATCTGATAGGTTTATGCGTTTATCAAGCTCTACGTATTCATTTTTACCTGTGCTTTTAAGCACGTTAAAACTTTGACTGTCAGCTCTACCCCATTGAATAACGTTATGCCCGTTATTAACAAGATACCAGCCAATAAATGAGCCCCAACGCCCACAGCCTAAAACTGAAATGTTCATAAACTCACCTATAAAGTCTTTCTATCCACCAACGCCCTTGCTAGGCTTACTTCATCAGCATATTCAAGGTCTGTGCCTATTGGAATACCGTGTGCAAGTCTTGTCACCTTAATTCCGAGTGGCTTTAATAACCCTGATATATACATTGCCGTTGCTTCGCCTTCTACGTCAGGATTTGTTGCCATTATAACTTCTTCAACATTTCCTGAATTTATCCTATTTAGCAAACCTTTTATATTTATGTCGTTTGGGCCAATTCCGTCAAGTGGCGAAAGCGTGCCGTGCAAAACGTGATACACTCCGTTAAATTCGTTAAGTTTTTCAATAGCCACAACGTCTTTTGGGTCTTTCACAACGCAAATTGTTTTGCTAGAGCGATTTTTGCAAATTTCGCAAACTTCGCCTTCAGAAAAATTGCCACAAATGGTGCAATAATGCACGTTTTGTTTTACGTTAATAATAGCATCAGCAAATTCTTTTGCTTCTTTGTCGGTCATCTTGACTATTTTATATGCAAAACGTTGTGCAGTTTTCGTGCCAACGCCCGGCAATTTAGAAAATTCGTTTATAAGCCTACCAATAGGCTCGATATAAACTTTCATCTTATAGACCTAAGCCCCCAAATGCGCCCATCTTTTCTGAATACACTTCGTCAGCTTTATCATACGCATCATTAAGCGCTGCAACAATTAGGTCTTCAAGCATTGTTAAATCATCCATATCAACAGCATCAGGCTTAATGGTTATACCTGTTACAACTTTTTTAGCCGTCATAGTCACGTTTACAAGCCCACCACCTGCACTTCCATCAACTTCTAATTCTTCAAGCTCAGCTTGAGCCTTTTGCATTTCTTCTTGCATTTTTTGTGCTTGGCGCATCAAGTTTTGCATTTGATTGCCACCGCCAAAACCTCCAAATCCACCTTTATACATTTTTATTCTCCTTTTTATTTAATAATTACTATATCATCGCCAAAAATATCTTTTAGCCTTTTTGCTTCTTCATCAACTTCATCAAGTGCCTTTTCTTTTTCATCAAGAACAACTTGAAGTTCAAACGGCATATATTCTTTTAAAGCTTGTTCGATTGTATCCCTTGTCGTTGACCTATCTAAAAGTTCGTGGTCACCATCGTTAAAAGCAATCAGTGTCAAAACGTTGCCTTTAACGTTTACGTCAACGCCTTGAATTAAGTTCCAAAGCATTTCACTTCCGATTTTTCTTAAGTTTAACAACAATTTTCCTTTTAAATCACTATCGCTTAACGAAGAAATGCTCAATTTTTCTTGATTTATCACTTTTTCAGTTTGGTTTTGATTAATCGCCACGTCTTTGGTTTGTTCAACTAAAGGTTTATTAACTACAGCAAATTCATTATTTTTAATATCATTTTCAAGTTTTACTATCCTTGAAAGTAAAGCGTCAATATTATAATCACTTTCAGGCTTAGTTGCTTTAATCGATGCCGTTTCAAACAAAACTCTTGCGTGATTTGAGTATTTTAATGAATTTTCACTTTCAGCAAAAATCTCTAAAATTCTAAGCAATCTTTGTTCGCTTGTTTTTTGAGAAAGTTCACTTAAAGCGTTAAACTTTTCTATAGGAAGCGCTAAAATATCGTTTGGTTTTTGGCAAGTCTTTATTATGATTATATCTCTAATAATAGAAGTAATATCCTTAATTAAAACACCTATGCTTTTGCCTAGCGAGCAAAGCAAATCTATAGTCTGCAAAACGTCGCCCGCATTCCCACTAATAACGTTGTCGATAAATTGATACAACGTTTGGGTGTTTGAAGAGCCTAAAACGTTCATCACGTCATCATAAGTGAGCTCTCCGTCGGTATATGAAAGCGCAATGTCTGCAATTGACAAGGCGTCACGAATACTGCCTTCACCAGCCTTTGCAATAGCTTTTACTGCTTCTTTTTGATATTTTTTACCTTGCTCATCATATATTCTTTCAATAAGCGAAGCAATCTGCTCGTCAGGAATAAGTTTAAAATCAAAACGCATACAACGAGAAAGAATAGTTGCTGGAATTTTATGAACCTCAGTTGTTGCCAAAATAAATACTGCGTGTTTTGGTGGTTCTTCAAGTGTCTTAAGCAGTGCGTTAAAAGCTGCGCCTGTAAGCATATGCACTTCATCGACGATATATACTTTATATCTACAAGAAACCGGTGGGAATTGCACGTTCTCACGCAATTCTCTAATTTCGTTTACACCGTTATTAGATGCAGCGTCAATCTCTATAATATCAATATTTGATGGGTCTGATATAGCCTTACAACTTTCGCAAACTCCACAAGGCGAGCCGTTTTTATTGTTTAAACAGTTAATCGCCTTAGCAAAAATTTTAGCGGCAGAAGTTTTTCCCGTTCCACGAGTTCCTGTAAATAAATATGCGTGACCAAGCCTTCCACTTGTAATTTGATTTACAAGCGTTTTAACAACTTGTTCTTGACCTATTAAGCCTTCAAAAGTATTTGGTCTATACTTTCTATATAACGCTAAATATCCCATCTTTTTCCTATCCTTTACTATTTAATGCCAACAGTATTTTTCTTCTAATGCGCTGAATGGCATTGTCTATTGACTTTTCTTTTTTATGTATTTTTTCGCTAATTTCTCTATACGAATAACCTTTAAGATAATACACTAAAATATCATACTCAAACTTGCTTAATACTTTATTGATGATGCTTTTAAGTTCGTTTTCAGACTCTGCATTAATGCAAATCTCTTCTGGCCCAAAATGCTTATCAATTATAATCTCCGTCTTATCTATTTCGGTATCGCTTTCAGCACCACCAGATAATGATAGATAGTTATTAAGTGGCTGATTTTTATATCTGTTTGAACTTTTTATAAGGTTAAAAATTCGATTTTTTACGCAAGTATAAACGTATGTTTTAAGGCTTGATTTTGCATTAAAAGATGTTATTGCCTTAAATATTGCAAATAAACCTTCTTGCAATAAATCTTCAGAATCCCCACCGTTTAAAAAATACGAGTGTGCAACTGATGATGCAATATATTTGTATCGATTAAAAAGTTCCTCGATTGCATTTTCATCTTTGCGCTGAGCAAGCACTGCAAGCTCTTCATCGCTTAACTTTATTATGCTTTCTTTATCCATTACCTTTTTCCAATCTTTGCCTTATCACTTCATAAACCGAAATACCACAAGCAACCGATGCGTTCAAGGAGTTGACCTTGCCATACATTGGAATCGAAACAATGCCGTCACACTTTTCTTTTGTTAATCTTTTAACGCCACTGTCTTCCCCACCGATAACTAGGCAAATTTTCCCCGTTAGGTTTGCTTTATAAATACTTTCGCCACCAACTTCGGCACCATACACCCAAAAACCATAGTCTTTAAGCGTGTCGATAGCTGTGTTAATGTTTGTAACCTTTGCAACTTTTAAGTGATTAAGTGCGCCAGATGATATACGCATAACAGTATCGTTTACAGATGCACTTCTATCTTTTCCGATAATTAAGCCTTGCGCACCTGCGCATTCTAAAACTCTAATGATACTACCTAAATTATGTGGGTCGTGAATTTCGCTTAACACCACAACCAAAGCGTTTTCTTCCGTACAGTTATCGATAACATCATCAATGTCAAAATACTTGTAGTCTGAAACGTATGCGATAAAACCTTGGTGCCGCTTGCTTTCGCTTTCTTTTTCGATAACGTATTTATCGACTAGTTGAACCTTGACTTTATGCGAACGAATAACGTTGACAAGCCTTTTACTTGGCTCGTCTTTTAAGTCTTTTTGAACTAAAATTTTGTCTATTTCTTTATCTGTTTTTAATAATTCATAAACTGAATTTCTACCTTCAATTTTCATTTGTCTTTCCTTCGTTTAATAAAAAATTTAATCTATCGTTTTGCCCTATCAAATACAAATATCCAAGCACAGCTTCAAAACCTGTTGCAACGTTATATTCAACAATACTTGCGTGCTTTGCTTTCGTTGGTTTTTTAGCATTTCTTGCACGCTTGAAAATGGCAAGTTCTTCTTCATCAAGTAGTGGCATAATATTTTTAAAAAATTCGGCTTGCGCAACCGCATTAACTTCGGCCGTTGCCTTAGCGTTAAGTTCACCCGTTTTAGAGTCACACGTAAAGGTAAGTCTCTCCCTAACAAAAAGCGAATATACCGCATCACCAACAAACGCAAGGACTATAGGATTAAGGTTTTTAGCCTTGTTTTTGTCCATTATCTCACCGAGTTTAAACACTTACACCTCTCCAAAATAAACTTATAAATATTATACAATATTTTTATTTAAAACACAATAAAAAAGCCCGAATTTTTATATTCGAGCAAAAGAATTATCTTTTATTGATTATAAATAAAGGTTGTTTGTGCTAGGTAAGTCGCAATTCCCTTAAAGATATTATAGGCAAGGCTATCTTGATATTTATCGGTTATCAAAAGCGCCTCGTCTTCAGGGTTAGACAAAAAACCACACTCTGCTATGATAGTCGGATACTCGGTGCATTTAACTATATAATAATCGCCTGAAAGTGCTGACGTTTTTTTAACAGACTCGGGCATTTCATTAAAACTTTGTTGAACGCACTCGGCAAGCAGTTTGCTATTTTGGTTATCTTTATTATAAAACGCCTGCGCTCCACGGCGAGTTGAAAGCGAATATTGATTCATATGTATGCTAATTACAAGCGTCGGCTTAGCCTTATTAATAATATCCCTGCGTTTTTCCATATCTTTTCGCTTTAAACTACTGTTTGCAACGCCATATAATCCTTCTTCAGACTTTCTTGTTAAATATACCACCATACCTGCATCGGTTAGATGTTTTTCTAGTTTTTTAACAACTTTTAAGTTGAGTTCACTTTCTTTAACACCTGTTCTAACGCCACAAACGCCACCGTCGATTCCACCATGCCCAGCATCTAACACAATTTTTACTTTATTAGCATATGCACGCCCAACAGGATTTATTTTAATTGCGCTAAAGCACAATATAA
The DNA here is from genome assembly GCA_045587245.1 of Christensenellaceae bacterium. Classification (GTDB taxonomy): domain Bacteria; phylum Bacillota; class Clostridia; order Christensenellales; family Borkfalkiaceae; genus UBA1259. The sequence continues at coordinate 12,736 of JAZNBU010000057.1, read as the reverse complement.
AAGTTAAAAAGGTGATTAAAAGAACGCTAACGATAATTATATTTTTTCTTTTTAATACAAACATATTCCCCTAAACCTTACATTAGGCAAATTATTTTTTCTTATAATATATATACTAAAACAACCTTCCGATTATGAGCTATTAAAAATTTTTATTTTAAAACAAATATCCACCAGCCCAGCTGGTGGATTATTGTGATTATATTCTTTCTAAAACGACTAAAGTCTCGACGTGTTTGGTTTGCGCAAACATATCAAATGGTTTTACTAGTTTTATTTTATATCTAAGATTTGCGTTTTCTATTCTTTTAACTTGACCATCTTGAACGCCCAAAGTGCCAATCAAAAGCCCCACGTCACGAGCTAAGGTTGAAGGTTTACAAGAAACGTATATAATTTTATCAATATTACTTTCAATTATCGAGTGTATAACCTTAATGTCGCAACCTTTTCTTGGTGGGTCTAAAACAACGCAAACGTCGTTATTTTCTTGTTTTTCTTTTGCAATTAAATTAGGTAAAATCTCTTCACACTTGCCTAAATAGTTTGTAATTTTATGGTCAAGCTTATTTATTTTAGCAAGCTGGTCAGCGCACTCAACAGCTTCTTTTACGATTTCAATACCTATTGCTTTTTTTGCGTTTTGGGCAAGTATTGCAGTCATCAAACCTGCGCCACTATAAGCATCTATAACCACAGTGTTTTCGTTTGCATTTACATGCGCTTTTACGTTAGAATAAAGTTTACTACACACCGAATTATTTACTTGCATAAAACTTTGTACGCCAATTTTATACTTTATGCCAAGCATTTCGCTTGTGTAATCAGCTTTTCCATAAACAAGCTTAAATTCCTCGCCATAAATAACGTTTGTTTGCTTATCATTTACGTTAACGTAAAGCGAAAATGGCAATTTAACAAACTCTTTTAGCACTTCAACTAGCCTGTCATATCCGTTTAGTTTTGGGCTACAAACAACAGCTGTTATTATTAAATTACCCTTAATTTCCTTAACCGTTATCTCCCTTAAATCACCTGTATTTGTTTGTTCGTTATAGCCTTTAACTTTATTTTCATTTATATATTTAGTAAAAGCAGAAATTATATCTTTTGTCCAATACGCATTTATCGGACAGTCGGATATTGGCACAACTCTATGCGAATTTTCTGCATAAAAACCGATAACCGTGCCGTCCTTTGTTTCACATACAGGTAATTGAAGTTTGTTGCGATATCTAAACTCATTGTCGCCACTTACAGCTGGCAAAACCTCCACGTCTAAATTAGCCACTTTCTTAAAAGTGTCTTTAATAGACTGCTCTTTTAATGACAACTGATTTTCGTATTTAACGTGCTGAAGCTGACAGCCACCGCACTTAGTAAAGACAGGACATTTTGCCCTTACACGCATTTCAGCAGGCGTTAAAATTTCAAGCGCTTTTGCATAAACACATTTTGACGAAACCTTTAAAACCTTATATTTAACCTTTTCTCCCACAAGCGTGTATGGAACAAATATTATGGCACCATTATCTTTAATAATGCCCTCACCGTTTGAGCCTATTGCACAAACTGTGCCAACGTACTCTTTATTTTTCTCCATAAATTTTCCTATTTAATTATTTTAGACAAATATTTATCTAGACTAATTTTCATAACGACAACAAATTTATCATAGATAAAGAAAAAAACTAGAGCAACAATTCCTAAAAAGTATATCAAATATTTCTCTATCCAATTTGGCAGGCCTTCAAAAACTCCGTTAAGAACAAAAACGTAATAATAGTAGCATGCGTATGATATTATTAAAAACCAAATTATGCCGATTATCATATTAAGTGTTTTGCTTACTCTTTTTTCAAGCATTTTCATTTTTATAATAGGATAAATCCCAAAAAAACCAAAATATGCAGGATAGACAAGTGTAAAATTAAAGCCACCTATTAAAATTGCTATCACGCCACCTGATAAAAATGCAAGAAAACTACCTTTGTATGACTTAAGATACAAAGGTAATAAAACAAAAATCGAAGCAGTGACCACCATAAGTAGGTCTGCTAATTCAAAATAAGTGCCAATTGTTAAGGCAACTGCAATAAAGCTTGCTGAAATTGCAGATAAAGAAACGACTTTGCTTTTCATTATCTACAGTTTAGGCACATATTGCACATCATATTCATACAGCACATCGTAAGGCAATAATCAACACAACCATTACTGTCAGTGCCACCCATTTGTTGACTAGATGCTTGGTCTTGATTTTGCGCACCATAATAGCCGTTGTTATACTGACGGTTGTTATATTCCATCTTGTTTTTAAGTCTTGTATAAGCCTCGCCATATTTACCGTTGTGTGGTTCAATATTTAGCGCAATTTCAAGTTGTTTTTTACTTTCATTCAGCCAATTTTTCTTATAGAAAATTACCGATTGAAGATAATGCCATTCTGCACCCCTATCAGTAATATCATCAAGTTTTTCTTGAGCGAGCGATAAGTTGCCAGCCTTAATTAACTCTTCTACCTCAACAAAACCAATATTCATTTCATTTGCTCCCCCTTTTCTGCCACTTTTAATTTCAGAATAAGCCGTTTCAAGCAAAGTTAATTGCTTTGCCGCCTCATTTCCTATTTCACCTTCTAAAAAACGTTCTCGAGAATATTTTTCTTTTAGCTCTACGTAAGCTTTTTCAATTTCTTCATCAGTTGCACTTTCGTTTAATCCTAAAACTTTGAAGTATTTTTGCATTTTTCTTTCTCCATTATCCTTTTTGTTTGAGCGCTAAGCCCTCTATATAACACGTTATCGATTAAATCGTGATTAAATTTATAATTAATATTTGCCGTTAGCTCCCCTATACGGCTAAGCACCGACGAAAATACTAAAATTAAGTCTTGTTTGTATTTACAAATCAATTGGTCTTGATTTTGAGCATCTGGATAAGCTAAAACAAAGACGTTATAATTTTTTTTCTTTTTGTCCTTATCAAAATCATCAAGCGCATCTATTAAATATATCCATTTTCCCAAATAATAAGCAAGTTCACTTATTTCAGGCGTTAACTTATCTTGCATAATAATTTCAACAATATCTTGCATCATATTGCCAAAAGGGTCTGCAATCATATCAATACTGTCACAATTAGATTTTTCAAGCCTTAAAAGTTCATCGTATCTATTTTTCACAGCAAAATCCATTTCAGGCTCAAGCTTCTTTGCCTTTTTGTATGCTTTTTTAAAAAACGACCTTTTAATTCTACCCTTGCCACTATCAATAACGTCATCATTAAGCTTATGATATGCAAGAATAACGTTAAGAATAGCAATCCTTTTTGTCAATTCATCAGTAAGCGCAATTGGTCTTTTTCTTATTGGGTGGACTACGCAATGTTGTTTTTCAACTTTTACGTCTTCACCTAAAAGATTATGCATTAAAACCGATAAAAACGTTAGGTCATAATTAAGAACAAACCTTGCCTTTTGCCCACAAGTTTGCCCTATGCCTTTACATAACGAGCAATACATTGCTTGGTAAAGCACCGTGTCTTTAACGTACATATTTGGCAGGTCGGCTTTGATATAACCAAACATCTTAACCTCTTTTTCTTGGCACAAGGCCAACTTTTTTATAAACCTTATTTAGCGTTCTATAAGCAAGTCTTTCAGCCCTTTCAGCACCACTTTTTAGCACATCATCTAAATAAGCCTTATCTCCAAGTAATCTGTTCTTTTCTTGTCTAATAGGCTCAATAACGCTCGATACAGCCTCACCAACAGCAAGTTTGAAATCTCCATATCCTTTGCCCTCAAATTCGCTTTCAGCCTCTTCAATCGTCTTATTTGTAAACGCTGTATAAATAGACAAGAGATTGCTAATGCCAGGTTTTTCAGGTGAGTAAACGATTTTATTATCGCTATCAGTGACAGCCCTCTTAAACTTTCTAATTATAGTATCTGGGTCATCATCCATAGATATAAATCCATTTAAGTTTGCATCAGACTTACTCATTTTTCTTTCAGGCTCAGCTAGGCTCATAACTCTTGCACAAGTTTTGCCGATATAACCTTCTGGAACCTTAAAAGTTTCTCCAAATCTGTTGTTGAAACGTATTGCAAGGTCTCTTGCAAGTTCTAAGTGTTGTTTTTGGTCTGCGCCGATTGGAACAAGTTCGGTTTGATACAACAAAATATCAGCAGCCATTAAAACAGGATAATCCATTAAACCCATATTGATATTATCTTCGTGTTTTTGGCTTTTATCCTTAAACTGCGTCATTCTAGCAAGTTCACCAGGATAACAAATGGTATTTAGAACCCAAGCAAGTTCAGCGTGGGCTGAAACGTGCGATTGAGCAAATAAAATTGACTCATCAGCCTTGATTCCACACGCCAAATATAGCGCAGTCAATTCATACGTATTTTTTCTAAGTATTGCTGGGTCTTGTTTAACGGTTAAAGTGTGTAAATCAGCAATAGAAAAAACGCTATTATAATCATCTTGTAATTTTCTAAAATTTCTAAGTGCACCTAAATAATTGCCAATGGTTAGTATGCCACTAGGTTGAATTGCACTAAATAATATCTTTTTGTCTTCCATTATATTATCCTTATATTAATTTTATCTAAATTGATTTATGTTTATTTTACAAAGTCGAAAACAACGTCAACTGTTTGTGTTTTTTCAATTACTTTAGTAAATCTTTTTTCTTTTTGTTTTAATTCTAAAATTTGTTTAGGAATAGGATTTGCGCTTATCTCAAACAATTTATCAGCACACTTAAACGCATCTATTGGTGCTTTATCATCTATTGCCGATAAAACGTCGTGTGCAAATTTATATGGACTTGCAGTTGATAAAATAACTGTAGGCTTAGTATTTTTTGTTTGAATAGCAAAATCTTGATAGACAGCGTATGCAACAGACGTATGAGTATCTAAAACATAGCCATATTCTTCAAAAACGTCACTAATTGTTTGCTTGCAATCTAACTCATCAGTAAAGTTCGCATAGAATTCATTTGTAACTTTTTTAAGTTCATCTTTAGAAATAGAATATTTACCTTTTGCTTTAAGGTCGTCCATACGTGACTTTGTTAAATCAGCATCTCTACCCGATAGTTCAAAAATCAAACGCTCTAAATTGCTTGAAATTAAAATATCCATTGATGGAGAGATTGTTTTAAAGAATTCCCTATTTGCATCATAAGTGCCACTAACAAAGAATTCCGTTAAAACGTTATTTGAGTTGGATGCACAAATAAGTTTGTCAATAGGAAGTCCCATTTGTTTAGCATAATAACCAGCTAAGATATTGCCAAAATTACCTGTTGGAACAACAAAGTTTATTTTATCGCCAAGCTTAATTTCGTTTGAACTTACTAAATCTGCATAAGCCGAGAAATAATATGAAACTTGTGGAACAAGTCTGCCAAAGTTCATAGAGTTTGCACTTGAAAGAACAACGCCTTTTTCAAGTAGCGTTTGGTTAATATCTTTATCGGTAAATATCTTCTTAACAGCTGTTTGACAGTCATCAAAATTACCTTTGATTGCAACAACGTTAACGTTTTCGCCTTCTTGAGTGCACATTTGAAGTTTTTGCATATCGCTTACGCCTTCGCTTGGATAAAAGACCATTACTTTAATGCCTTTTGCGTCCTTAAACCCTTCAAGCGCAGCTTTTCCTGTATCGCCACTCGTTGCAACTAAAATCAAAACTTCTTCTTTTATTCCACTTTTGTCGCAACCTTTTCTAAGTAGATATGGTAAAAGCGTGAGCGCAATATCTTTAAATGCTAACGTTGGGCCGTGAAAGAGCTCTAATATAAAACACTTATCATCAAGTTTAACAAGAGGTGCCGCATCATTTTCTTCAAACTTAGAATAGCTGTTTTTGCAAGCAGACAAAAGTTCACCATAATCATATTCATCTAAAAATTTATGTATAACAAACGTTGCACGTTCAGCATAGTCCATATCGCATAACTTTTTCAAATCTTCTAGACTGACGCTTGCAAAATTCTCAGGTACAAAAAGACCACCATCGTTTGCTAAGCCTTTTGAAATTGCTTTAGCTGCACAATCAACTTGCAAGCCACCTCGTGTACTAATAAATTTCATATATGTCTCCTAAATAAACCTATTATTAGTTAAAATTTAATATTTAAAAAATACAAATAGAAGTCGGAAAACTTCCGACTTCTATTTTACTACATTTTCAATGTAAAAATCAAGTTAATCAACATACTTTAATATAAAAGCAGGCAAATCTTCTTTGTGAGAACTGCAAGTTAACACAAATTTAACGTCATAATCTTTTTCAAGCTTTTCCATTGCCGCAAAAATATTATCAAGTTCAGAAAGTGGCTTGCCGGTAATTCTTGCAATACCGTCAATGTAAATATATTCGTTGTCGCCGTTTGCAGCAACTAACCCCTTAATAAAACCTCTTAATCCATCTTCTCCAATAACGTCAAAACCCGTCACGTCTAAGTATCTAATTTGATTATTTAAGTCGTATGTATATCTTGCCGTATCTGTGACAAATAATACGTGACCTTTTGCTGTATTAAGTGTTTGGTTTGCGCTTTCGATTATTGTCTTTGTCTTGCCTGTCCCCTTTGGCCCGTAAATGATTTTCATTAGAAATAATCCTCCTGATATTATATTATCTACCTATATTGTATAACACTTTTTAAAAAAATACAATATGTTTTTTAAAAATTTTTTGTTATTTTTATAACTTTTTTATCAGCCGTAATTTAATTGATTTTTCCAATAAAATCTGCAAGTCTATCTAAGCCCATCTCAATATCTTCTTTTGATATTGCATAAGAAAGTCTAATACATTCATCATTACCAAACGCTATGCCAGGAATTACAGCAATACCATTTTTTAAGGCTGAGTCAGCAAACTTAAGCGAACCATCAATTACAGTTCCATCAAACTTTTTACCATATAATGATGCAACGTTTACAAACACGTAAAAAGCACCTTTTGGCTCAATATATGCAATGTCTTTAATCTTGCTAAGCTTTTCAACCATTAACCGTCTACGTTCATCAAAAACCTTTTGCATATCTGCAATAAATTCATGACCTTTTTTATCCGTTAACGCACTAACAGAAGCATATTGTGCAATAGAACAAGGATTACTTGTAGTATGGCTTTGCATACTTGAAATTGCTTTTGCAATAACAAGTGGTGCTGCTAAATATCCTATTCTCCAACCTGTCATTGAATAGGTCTTTGACATGCCGTTTACAATGATTGTATGCTCTTTCATAAAATCGCTATATTCAGCAATAGAATAATGAGTTTCACCATCATAAATTAGTTTTTCGTAGATTTCATCAGAAATTACGTATATATTATGTTTTTCACATACTTTTGCAATTTCAATAAGTTCTTGTTTAGTATAAACAGCACCTGTTGGGTTGTTTGGGCTGTTTAATATCAAACACTTCGTTTTGTTTGTAATTGCCTTTTCAAACTGCTTTGCTGTCATTTTATATTCATTTTGTTTTAACGTTTGAACATAAACGCACTCGCCACCAGCAAGGGCAATCAGTTCTGGGTATGTAAGCCAATATGGACTAGGTAAAATCACTTCATCACCATCGTCAACTATTGCACAGATTGCGTGATAAAGCGAACTTTTTGCGCCAGAAGAAACAACTATTTGTGTTGGGTCATAGCTTAAATTGTTATCTAGAGCAAGCTTTTCGCATATTGCTTTTTTAAGTTCTACCATACCTGATGCCGGCGTATATTTTGTAAAACCGATATCAAGTGCCTTTTTTGCTGAATCGATAATAAATTCTGGCGTGTTAAAATCTGGTTCACCAGCGCCAAAGCCTATAATCGATATCCCCTCAGCCTTCATTTTTTTTGCTTTTGCCGTAATCTCAAGTGTTAGAGACGGGGCAATCTTTCCTACTTTTTTTGATACACACATAACATAAAAACTCCATAATACTATTCTTCGTCAAAACCAGCACTTAGTTTTAACTCCCTGTCGTGAATAGCAAGAGCTTCTACCATTTCATCAATATCACCCAACATAAAATTATCAATGGAATGCAAAGTCAAACCTATTCTATGGTCGGTTACCCTACCTTGTGGAAAGTTGTACGTTCTAATACGCTCAGAACGGTCACCAGTGCCTACTTGACTTTTTCTATTTTCAGAGTATTCTTTATCATATTGCGACTGATAAAAGTCATAAAGCCTACTCTTTAATACCTTCATTGCTTTTTCTCTGTTCTTCGTTTGAGAACGCTCGTCTTGACATAAAACAACTATACCTGTTGGAAGGTGTGTAAGTCTTATGCAAGATTCTGTTTTATTAACGTGTTGGCCACCTGCGCCAGATGAACGCAAGGTGTCAATCTTCAAGTCTTTTTCATCAATTTTAATCTCAACGTCTTCTACTTCAGGAAGAACGGCAACAGTTGCCGTTGAAGTGTGAACTCTGCCTTGAGATTCAGTTTCTGGAACTCTTTGAACTCTATGAACGCCACTTTCATACTTAAGTTTTGCATAACAAGACTTACCAGAAATAGAAAATACCGCTTCTTTTAAGCCACCAAGTTCGGTTGTGCTAATTTCAATATCTTCTGTTTTCCAACGATTTTTTTCGGCGTATTTTATATATAGTTTATAAAGTTCATAAGCGAAAAGGTTGGCTTCATCACCACCTGCACCACCCCTAATTTCCATAATAACGTTTTTGTCGTCATTTGGGTCTTTAGGAAGAAGCAATATCTTAAGCTCGTCGGTAATTACACCTATTTTTTCCTTGCAAACTTGGAATTCTTCTTGCATAAGCGCCTTCATTTCGGCATCACTTTCTAAAGGAATCATCTCTTTAAGCTCTTCTTGTTCAGAAACAACCTTTTTATATTCCAGATATTTTTCAACCGTTGGAGTAATTTCAGCAAGTTCTTTTGTATAAGCACGCCACTCATCCATTCTGCTTATAACCTCACTATCTCCTACAAGTTCATTAAGTTTTTCGTATCTATCAACGATTTTATCAAGTTTTTTAAACATTAAAGCACCGCCTTAACTATTCTTTCTATTCCGTTATAATCTTTAATTATTTCTTTGCGCTTAAAACCAACAAGCATATCGCAAATTTGCTCAGCTTGATTTATTCCACACTCTAAGAAAAGTATTCCGTTGTCAGTTAAATAATCTTTAATATTATCAGCAATTATCTGATAAAATTTATATCCATCGTCGCCACCATCAAGCGCTAATTGTGGTTCAAAATCTTTAACTTCTTTTTGCAAAGTTAACACGTCTTGACTTTTAATATATGGTGGGTTTGAAATAACAACGTCAAATTTTTCGCCTTTTAGACTTTCAAACATATCGCTTTTGATAAATGTTATTTCAGCGCTGTTTTCTTTTGCGTTTTCGCTTGCAAGTTCAAGCGCACCATCGCTTATATCAACGGCAAAAACGCTTGCATTTGTTTGTTTTTTAACTGCAATTGCAATAGCGCCACTGCCCGTGCACAAATCAAGCACTTTTGAGCTGGAAGATATGTCTTTTATTGCATTTTCAACCAAAAGCTCTGTTTCAGGTCTTGGAATTAGCACTCTTTCATCAACTTTTATGATATAGCCATAAAAATCGGTATTTCCTATGCAATACCAAAGTGGCCTGCCACTTATACGCTCACTAACAATTTTATTGATTTTATCAATATCCTTTGGCATAACCAAATCGTCAGTAAACACTTGATCACGCTTTATATCTAAGCAAATGCTAATAATCCACTCGCTTTCTGCTTCTTCTGTAATGCCATTTTCACTAAGCAAAAGCTTAACTTTTTCTAAAAGGTCTTTTCTTTTTGTCGGAACAACGAAATCTTGCTCTTTGACAGTTTGGTCATTATCCATTTGATAAACCGTATCAAACGCTTTAATCGCAACCTCTATCATTTCATCATTTGGCTCACGAGTAGTAATTTTTTGAAGTAGCATTCCTGGAAACTTTAATGGCAAAACAAGTTTAGAGTCGGTTTTTGCTAAAAGCTTCAAAAGTTCATAAGAAAACCCTGCAACTGCTGGCAAGAGTGCAATTTTTAATAGCACCCTATAAACTTTTTCAACGTTTACACCTATAAGACTTTCAACCACGGCAAAAAGTAAAATACTTATTACCATTACAAACACCATAAACGTCGTGCCACATCTATCGTGAATTTTTGAACAAGATTTTGCATTTTCAACGGTTAAAGGCTTTCCACTTTCAAAACAAGCAATAACTTTGTGTTCTGCCCCGTGATACATAAACGTTCGTTTTATGTCTTTTAGAAGGGAAACTAAAACAATGTATAAAATAAAAATAACGAGTTTTAGCCCACCTTCAATAAAGTTTTTCGCCCAAACACTAAACTTTAGGTTAAATAATCTTTCCAAGCCTTCCCTGGCTAGCTGTGGCAAAAACATAAACAACAAAATTGCAAGCGTAAAACCAAGGACAAGCGAAAAGGTTATTACAACGCTCATAACGTCAATTTTGAATTTTTTTGCAACAAATTTTTCAAACTTTGAAGGTTCTTCTTCGCCAAAAACTTCAGCCGAGCGCATCAAAACCTTAGTTCCTACTATCAAAGAGCTAAGAAAAGAAACCACCCCTCGAACTAAAGGCAATCTTAAAAAAACGTTTCTTTTTTGGATAGGTTTAATGCGCTTTGATTCCACACGAATAATTCCGTCCTGATCACGTACGGCAGTTGCCATTGCAGTTTTGCCACGCATCATAACGCCCTCTAAAACGGCTTGCCCACCTATAGAAACTTTTTCAGTTTGATTTTTTTTGGCACAATTTTTTAGCATAATTATTATAACCTACCCAAAAAAAGCACTAATTTTGATTATAAAAAAGGCTTTAAGAATATAGACACTCTTAAAGCCTTGCAATATAGCGAACTATTTTGCTTTGCCATATCTCTTGTTGAATTTATCAACACGGCCACCTGTATCAACCAACTTTTGTTTGCCTGTAAAGAAAGGATGACATTTACTGCAAATATCTACCTTAATTACATCGCCCTTTTTAGTTGAACCTGTTTTAAAAGTTTCACCACAAGCGCAAACAACTGTCACTTCATGATAATCTGGATGTATAGATTCTTTCATAGCGCACCTCTTTTACTAATTTACCAAGCTATTATATTATATTTTCGCAAGATAGTCAAACATATTTAAGCAAATTTGTAAAAAAAAGCAAAAACTTTTATTTATTCATTAATGTTGCAATTTGCTTGATTTTTTTTTGTTTTTATAATATAATGTTAAAAATTTTTGTTTTTATGGAGCTTAAATGAAAGGTTGGAAAATTAATGCACCTTACGTCGTTTCGCAGCAAGAGATACTTGAATCTACTGATAATAGTGCTCTTTCTAAGGTTAAAATTACAAAAGCACTTATCACCTTGTCCGACGTTTTGAATTATAAGGGCGAAATTGAATCTAACAACGTTGTTTTAGGTAGAACGGGAATCGGCATTATTTCAGAAACAGACGCAAATCTATTTGGCTTAGAAAAAGGTCAACACGTTTACGTTGAACCCTATAAACAATGCGAAGAGTGTTATAATTGTAAAAGTGGTATATCAAAATGCTCGAATATGCAAATCGCTGGTGAAGATTATGATGGTTTTTTAAGTGATTTTGTATCAGTTCCATCAGAAAAGTTGTTTGTTCTACCTGAAAGCGTGCCAAACCTCGATGCGCTTTTTATAAAGGACATTTCTCTTGCCATTGCTGTAGTCGATAAACTTGGAATACAAAAAGGTGATTACGTTGCTATTGTTGGCGCAAATGACTTTGGAAATATTTTAGCGCAACTTTTAATTTATTATCAAGCAGTGCCTATTGTTATGGACACCAACGAAGAAAATAATAAAATTGCTAAAGATTCTGGCATTTATTACGTTTTAGGACCAGAAGACAACTGGCTAAAAGAAGTTATGGCAATTACTAGTGGAAGGCTATCAAAAAGCGTTGTTTATATTTCTGATTGCAATATTCCAATAGCAAAAGCATTTGCCCTTGCCTCACAAAACGCAAGCGTTGCATTTACAGGAACTTCATATAAAAACAACGCCGTTTCATTTTCTCAAGCAATAAAGAAACAGCTCAATATTCAATGCATAAACGGTGGATTTGAAAATACTGCTACAAGTATTAACCTTATCGCAAACAAAGCTATTAACCTATCTCACCTAAAACTTGACACTTCTACTTATGACGAAGTGCCAAACACCTTAAAGAAGATGAGTGATATGCTAGATAGCGATGGCAAAATCTATCAAACTGTGGTCGATTTAATATAACGTATATAAGTTAAACACAAAAGGGTGCAAAATTTGCACCCTTTTCGCATTATTGCTCTTTACATTTTTTGCTAAATATTAGCCTTAAAAAACTTCTTATTATCTTTGGTGGTTTTACACAACAAATTTTCATATAAAACACCTCACATAATCATTATATGCAAGGTGCTTTTATTTTTGACATAATTAAAGAAAAATGCAGTATTTTGTATTAATTACAAAAATAATTAAATTTCCCTTAATTCTCTAATAATTTTTGCTCTATCAATTTGATTAAATACCGTGCTACCAGCAACGATAACGTTTGCACCTGCATCTTTAACAAGTCTAACGTTTTCTTTAGTGATACCACCATCTATTTCAAGGTCAATATCTTTACCAGT
>JAZNBU010000056.1:0-44972 GCA_045587245.1 Christensenellaceae bacterium | reverse complement strand
GTAAACTATGTCGGTAAAATATATTTGGAGAAAATTATGAAGCAAAACATTAAAGACTTATTTATTAATTTTTTTGTAAGCAAAGGTCACACACAAATACCTTCTGCAAGCGTTGTGCCAGAAAACGACCCAACTTGTTTATTTAACACAGCTGGCATGCAACCGCTTGTTCCATATCTTTTGGGCGCAAAACACCCTCTCGGCACAAGACTTTGCAATTTTCAAAAATGTTTTAGATTAACCGATTTGGATGAGGTTGGCGATAACTACCACCATACTTTTTTTGAAATGCTAGGCAACTGGAGTTTGGGAGATTACTTCAAAAAGGAAAAAACAAAATGGTCTTTTGAACTTTTAACTGAAGTTTTTGGCTTTGAAAAAGATAAAATTTGCTCAACAGTGTTTGAAGGCAACGAATCTGCACCAAGAGATGAAGAAACGGCAAACTACTTAAAAGAACTCGGCATCAAACCAGAAAATATTTTCTATCTTGATAAGTCTAACAACTGGTGGGAATTAGAAGGCACTGTTGGAACGCCTTGTGGCCCTGATAACGAGTGGTTCTACCCACGCCACGACAACCCTTGCTGTGATACTTGCGACGTTAACTGCGATTGTGGAAGATATGTTGAAATCGGTAACGACGTTTATATGCAATATAAAAAGCTTGAAAACGGCTATGAAGAACTTGAAAATAAAAACGTTGACACAGGCTTTGGCTTAGACAGACTTTTACTTTTCTTAAACGGCTTAGATGATGGCTATAAAACAGACCTTTTTGCCGACACAATTAAGCACTTAGAAACAGTTAGTGGCAAAAAGTATGGCGAAAATGCAGGAGACACAAAGGCTATGCGTATTATTGCAGACCACACTCGTACTTCTGTTATGCTTATCGGTGACGTAAAAGGAATAGTGCCATCTAACACAGGTGCTGGCTATATTTTAAGAAGACTTATGCGCCGTGCTATTAGGTATTGCAAAAACTTAGGCATTGATGCAACAGAAATGCTTGCAGTTGCAAAAATCTTTATCGAAAAGATTTATGACGAGGCTTATCCACTTTTAGTTGAAAAAGAAGATTATATCTTAGATGAAATAACAAAAGAAATCAAAAAGTTTGAAGCAGCGCTTCTTGCCGGTATGAAAGAGTTTGATAAATGCGTTAATGGTATGCAAAGAAAGAACGCATTTATGAGTGAAAAAGACCCAAGTTACGTTCCTGAAACTCAAATTTCAGGCAAACAAGCATTTAGGCTTTACGATACTTTCGGCTTCCCACTAGAACTCACTATCGAACTTGCTAGCGAAAAGGGACTTTCTGTTGATGAAGAAGGGTTTAACCAAGCATTTAAGGAACACCAAGAACTTTCTAAGGCTCAAGCAAGTTCTGCAAAAGGTGGTTTAACTGAAAGAACTGAAGTTACAACAAACTATCACACTGCAACACACATTATGCTTGCAGGCCTCAGAAAAATGTTCGGCAACCAAACTGAACAAAAGGGCTCAAATATAACCGAAGAAAGATTAAGATTTGACTTTAACTTAGACCATAAGATGTCTGATTCTGAAATAAAAGAATTGCAAGATTTTGTAAACGACGTTATTTCTAAGAAAATCGACGTTGTTAGAAGCGAAATGCCATATAACAAGGCAGTTGAAGAAGGCGCTTATGGTGTGTTTACTGCTGAGTCTGATGACCAAGTTGTTTCAATATACACAATCGATGGTGTTGATAAGCAAATTTGTGGTGGTCCACACGCTAAAAACACAGGCGACTTAGGTCAATTTATTATCAAGAAAGAAGAAAGTTCAGCAAGTGGCATTAGAAGAATTAAAGCAATCTTAAAATAATTGCTAAAACGTTTGACATTTAAAAAGAATTGTTATAAAATGTAAAGGCTGTAGAACAAAAACAGCCTTTACAAAACAAGCATCGTTAGCTCAGCTGTAAACTGTGGGCTACCGTCAAGGATGTCCGTCAGCGTATTTCCTACGCTATTGCTTCGGGCACAGAGCGTCTGCTCCGCTCCATCCAACTGAGCAGAAAAAATTTAATAAAAAAACAAGCATCGTTAGCTCAGCTGGATAGAGCGTCGGTCTACGGAACCGAAGGTCAGGGGTTCGAATCCCTTACGTTGCGCCAACGAAAAATGACTACCCAAAAGGGTGGTCATTTTTTGTTTGTGTAACGTAACGCAAGAACTAAAATTGCCCTATAAAGGCAAATTATAATAAGAAAATAGGTGGGCAATTTAGTTCGGTGCTTTAGCACCATCGTAGCGAAGCGTAGATGTGTCCCTTACGTTGCGCCAACGAAAAATGACTACCCAAAAGGGTGGTCATTTTTTGTTTGTGTCACGGTCATAAGGGGAAAAACTAACATTGCCTTAAAAAAGAAAAATAAACAAAGTAACTAGAGAATAAAATACTTGATTTTTATTTGGTTTTGATGTATTATGTTGCCATATAAAGGATGTGACATGTGAAAAGGCTAAAAGGACATTTTATAAATTTAATTTTTCCAGCGTTTGTATTCGGTGCGATTACAGGCATATTAACTGCGTTAGTTGTAATTGCTTATAAACTAGTTGCAAAACACGTGATTGAAGGTTCTGAAAACTTTTATATATTTTTGAAGAATAATCTTTATTTTATTCCATTAGTTTTAGCAATTTTTTACGTGATTGCACTATTGTTTTCATACATATATAAAAAAGAGCCTAGGACGAGTGGTGGAATTCCTTCTGCAATAGCAGTGCTTCGTGGCATAGTCACCCTTAAATGGTTAAGAACGTTAATTGGCGTATTTTTTATGTCAATGACATCTTTTTTGATAGGTGTGCCGTTAGGAAATGAAGGTCCGTCTGTACTTATGGGAACGGCTATCGGTAAAGGAAGTGTTAAAACTTTAGCAAAAAGGCATTCTGCTTGGAGCAGATATGCTATGACAGGTGGTGCGTGCGCAGGTTTTGCCGTGGCAACTGGGGCTTCTGTATCGGGAATTTTATTTGCTGTTGAAGAAGCGCATCAAAGAATTTCGCCTATGATTTTATTAGTTGGTGCGATTTCTGTGTTATTTGCACAGATTACTTGTGAACTTTTATGTCCACTATTAGGGATAAGCACGTCGCTTTTTCCAAATTTAGTTCTTGCTAATTTGGCTATCAAAGACGTATGGTTATCACTTTTAGTTGGTGTAATAATCGGTTTTTTTGCTGTGGTGTTTTTGAAGTATTACCATATAATAAACATATTTTTTAACGCAAAACTCAAGAAAATTTCACACAGTATAAAAATATTTGTTGTGTTTACACTAACACTTGTTTTTGGACTAATTTCATTTTCATTTATATCAACAGGCCACGAAATGTTTTCTTTAATTTTGCAAGAAAACGTTTTGATATATGGTTTGGCAGTATTATTACTAGTTAGAATGACGCTAACCTTATTCGCTAACACCAACAAATTAACGGGTGGCGTGTTTGTGCCTATTTTGGCTTTGGGCGCTATTATGGCAAGCATTTTAGCAAAGAGTTTAGAAAGTGTGTTTGGTTTATCAAACGAATATTATACTATAATTATAGTGCTTGGTATTTCATCTTGCATTTCAGCAATGATGAAGATGCCACTTACGGCAATAGTGTTTTCAATGGAAGCGTTGGGTGGAGTTAATAACGTTCTTCACGTTATAATTGCCGTTGCAGTGTCTTATATCATCACTGAAATATTTAAGACCAAAGGTGTTAACGATGGAATTATTAAAAATATAATAAAAAGGCAAGAAGAAACGCACGAAAGGAAAATTATTGATACTCACGTTGTGATAAAGAAAAATTCATTTGCAGAGAATATGCACGTAAAGGATATTTTGTGGCCGGCAAACTTTTTCTTGCTTTCAATAATACCTAGTAAATCACGCCAAGTTCAAATTGACCAACAGGGCGACAAGTCTTTTCACGAAGGGGACGTTTTGCATATACGCTATGCAACTTTTGATGAACCGCATACAAAAAAAGAACTAACTGCCATTGTTGGCGAACAAGATTATGATGAAACTTCTACTGTTTTAGAATAAAAACTAAAATTTATCATTATACGTAAAAAATTATATAATAAAAAACAAAAAAATTACAAAGGAGAATGACTTAAATGAAAAAACAGATTCGTGGTGCTATGTTATTGCTCCTATGTAGTATGATTTGGGGACTTGCTTTTGTTGCACAAAGCGTGGGTATGGACTACGTTGGGCCTTTTACTTTTCAGGCTATCCGTTGTGCTTTGGCAGTTATAGGTTTGCTTCCACTATGTCTTTTAACCGACCATTTCAAAAAGGACGGCAAAACCTTTATATCTCGTTGGAAGGATAAAAAGTTAATAAAAGCTGGTATTTTGTGTGGTATTCCTTTATTTTTGGGTTGCGCTCTTCAACAACTAGGAATTGTGGACACCGATGCGGGGAAATCGGCATTTTTAACAGCAATGTATATTATAATAGTGCCTGTGCTTGGCATTTTCTTAAAAAGAAAGCCGTCTAAAATGATACCACTTTGCGTTGCGCTAGCAACGGTTGGACTATATTTTCTAAGTTGCTATGGCGGTACTAAAATAAGTAGTGGAGACCTGCTTTTGCTTGGTTGTGCGTTTGCCTTTGCGATTCAGATAATAATGATAGAAATTTTTGGGCTAAACGTAGATGCGCTAAGATTAAACATAATTCAAGCTTTTGTTTGTGCAGTTTTATCTGCCGTTATAATGTTTTTCACCGAAACTCCAACGTGGCAAGCAATAAGCAATTGCGCTCTTCCTTTGGCATATGCAGGCTTTCTATCTATGGGGATTGCGTATTTTTTGCAGATTGTTGGGCAAAAGAGTGTGGAATTATCGGTTGCGCCAATACTTTTAAGCATGGAATCGGTGTTTGCCGTTATTTTTGGTGCATTGATTTTAGGGGAAAGGTTGACGAATTGGGAACTAATCGGATGCGCACTTATGCTAATAGCAGTAATTCTTTCACAACTGCGATTTAAGAAAAAGAGTGATGAAAAAGCAAATTGACGTCAGAGTAATGCTAATAGTTGAAAATTACGCCTAAAACGATTGATTTTTTTATATAATATATTGTATAATTAAATAGCAAAAAAGAGAGAAATAATTATGATTTACAAAAACGTTTTAGAAGCAATAGGACATACGCCTATCGTAAAATTAAATAAAATGGTGGATAGTGACAGTGCTGATATACTAGTTAAGATAGAAGGACTTAATATCGGTGGCTCAATCAAAACACGTACGGCATACAATATGATTTGCGATGCTGAAAGCAAGGGGCTTATTGGTAAAGACACTATTATCGTTGAACCAACAAGTGGCAATCAAGGTATAGGCTTATCGCTTGTTGGCGCTGTTAAAGGCTATAAAACTATTATCATTATGCCAGACTCTGTTAGTGAAGAAAGAAGAAAACTTGTTCGTCACTATGGTGCAGAAGTTATTTTAATTCACGATGACGGTAATATTGGTGACTGCATTGATAGGTGCTTAAAAAAGGCGCTTGAGATGGCAAGAGAGAATAAAAACGTGTTTGTTCCACAACAATTTGAAAACCCAGCAAACCCTATGGTGCATCGCCACCACACAGGCTTAGAGATTTTAGAGCAAGTGGCAGGTCCAATACACGGATTTTGTTCTGGCATCGGCACAGGTGGAACGATAACGGGTATTGGCGAAGTATTAAAAGCACAAAACCCAGACATAAAAATTTGGGCAGTAGAGCCAGAAAACGCAGCGATACTTGCTGGTGGAACAATCGGCTCTCATATACAAATGGGCATAGGTGATGGTTTAATTCCACCAGTGCTTAACTGTAATATATATGAAGATATATGCATTATATCCGACCAAGAAGCTCTAGAAACATCTAGGGATTTGGCAAGGCTTGAAGGCATTATGTGTGGAATTTCATCTGGAACAAACGTCGCTGCGGCAAAACGCCTTGCAAAGATTTTGGGCAAAGGCAAAACTGTTGTGACGGTTTTACCAGACACGGCAGAAAGATATTTTTCCACACCACTTTTTGACGGTGAGTAAGTGTGCAATAAACTTTTTACAACTATTTGACTTTTTAGTTAAATTAATGATATAATAAACAAAAATATTCGATGAACCTTTTAGGATAAGCAGACTGAAAGGGGAGAAATTCCGGAGAATCTCTTATTATTGAGTGCCGAAGGTGCAAAGGGCTTTAGCCCCGAATCTCTCAGGCAAAAGGACGGAGCGTTATATAATAAAAAAGTATTTTTCGGAGTTGCTTTAGTTTACAGCAACTCTTTTTTATTGGAGTGAAAAATGCAACAATTTTTAGATGGCCTACTGCAAGTAGTAAAAACAATAAATGCCTATTTAAGCGATTATATTTTGGTTGTTCTTTTAGTTGGCGTTGGCATATTCTTTACAATTAAAACTAGGTTTGTGCAAGTTCGTTGTTTTAAGCAAGGCATGAAACAAGTTTTTGGTGGTCTTAAACTTAACGGTAAAAAAGAGAAGGGGGGAATGAGTTCCTTTCAAGCCTTAACCACAGCTATTGCAGCACAAGTTGGCACAGGTAATATTATAGGTGCAAGTGGTGCAATACTTGCAGGTGGCCCAGGTGCAATATTTTGGATGTGGGTAATCGCTTTTTTCGGTATGGCAACTAACTATTCAGAAGCAGTTTTAGCACAAAGGACAAGACTTATTAATAAAGACGGGAGCATTAGTGGTGGCCCTGTTTATTACATAAAACAAGCATTTAAAGGTAAATTTGGCAAGTTCTTAGCAGGCTTTTTTGCCGTTTCGGCAGTTATTGCGCTTGGTTTTGTTGGCGCAACCGTGCAATCAAACGCAATCGCCAGCACTGTAAACGAAGTCTCTGGAATTGAAGAGTGGATAATAGGAATAATACTTGCAATTTTAGCAGCCGTTATTTTTATAGGTGGGGTAAGCAGATTGGCATCAGTTACTGAAAAAATAGTTCCTATTATGGCAGGGCTTTATCTTATAAGTGGGTTTATTATTATATTTTGCAATATAACGGTTATCCCAGAAGCATTTTTTATGATTTTCAAGTTTGCGTTTGTTCCACAAGCAATAATAGGTGGGGGGATAGGTGCTGCGCTTAAAATTGCAATAAGTCAAGGAGCAAAACGTGGCCTTTTCTCTAACGAAGCAGGTATGGGTTCAACTCCACACGCTCACGCCCAGGCAAACGTTGAAAATGCACATAAGCAAGGCGTTAGTGCAATGATAGGTGTGTTTTTTGACACTTTTGTAGTATTAACTATGACGGCGTTAATCATTATTACCACGCTATATGCAGGGGATGGAATGCTTTCATCTCCAGAAAAACTTGAAATTGCATTAAGTTCGGGCATAGATAAGACAAACTTAATACAAAATGCCATTGCTACCGTGTTTAACGGTTCTAATTTAGGGCTTACAATTGGTGGAATTTTTGTTGCAGTATGCTTATTTTTCTTTGCTTTTTCAACTATACTAAGTTGGAACTTGTTTGGAAAAATAAATTTTACATATTTGTTTGGCAAAAAATCTTCACTAATTTATACAATAATAGCAATTTTATTTGTATTCTTAGGCGCAGTGTTCCAAAACGATTTAGTTTGGGAGTTAACCGATTTTTTTAATTATTTAATGGTGTTGCCTAACGTTCTAGCACTCTTAGTGCTTTCAAAAATTGTTGTAAATGAACTTAAACAAAACGGCAAAAAGGTGCAAAATCAAGCACTTAATAAAAACATAAAATAACTTAGGGGGAAGAATATTATGGTAAAGATAGCAGTATTATTTGCAGACGGAACTGAAGAAGTAGAAGGCATTACGCCCGTTGACGTTTTAAGACGTGCCGGTGCAGAGTGTGATATTGTTTCGGTAGGTGGCGAATACGTAACGGGCTCACACGGAATAACAATAAAAGCCGATAAATTAATAGAAAAAATAGATATATGCTCATACGATGCAGTTGTTATCCCTGGTGGTATGCCTGGGGCTACGAATATTGCTAACAATCAAAAAGCCATTGAGCTTATAAAACATATTATAAGTAAAGGCAAGTTAGTTGCTGCAATATGCGCATCGCCAGCAGTAGTTCTTGCAAAAAACGATTTGCTTTTGGCAAGGAGCGCAACTTGTTTTCACGCAGATTGTTTTACTAGTCAGTTAGGCAATAATTACACAGGAAAAGACGTTGAAATAAGCGATAATTTTATTACTGCAGACGGACCGAAAAGCGCATTAAAGTTTGCAATGGCAATAGCAAAGTATTTAGAACTTGACCCAAATATGTAAAATTTAGAAAAAATGCTTAAATAAGTTGATTTTCTGAGAGTAAAATGTTATAATAAAAAACGTTAAGGGAGTAGTCGCCCACTCGTTTTGTGGGGAATGGTCAACATCTTGGGAGAAATCTCTGGCCTTTCTTAATTGACCAGACTTGTAATTTTTGCAGGCTCGGTCTATAATATAATAAAGATACCCGAGTCAACAAAAGTTTGAGCTTGGGTTTTATTTTTATTGGAAATTATAATAATAAAATCAAAAATTGTAAAAAAAATATTAAGGAGATAAAAAATTGAAAGCACACGTAGACAGTATTGAAATCGTACTATCACATTTTTCTTCAGACCAAACGGCTGGTTTAACGACAGCTCAAGTCGAAGAAAAAAGAGCACAGTTTGGCGAAAACAAACTGAAAGAGAAAAAGAAAAAGAGTATCGTTGCACGTTTCTTTGAACAGTTTAAGGACGTAATGATTATTATTTTGTTAATAGCGGCAGCAATATCTCTTGGCGTTGCAATCTATGAAGGCGTAACACACAAGTTTGATATTATTGAAATGATTGAACCATTTTTAATTCTTGCTATCGTTTTAATTAATGCAATAATGGGTGTTGTTCAAGAAAGTAAAGCTGAAAAAGCGCTTGACGCATTAAAAAACATGTCTGCTCCACACGCACGTGTTATTCGTGATGGTGTTGAAAAGATTATTATGTCGTCTGAGCTTGTTCCTGGCGATATTATAAAATTAGAAGCTGGGGATTTCGTTCCTGCTGATGCAAGACTCATAAAGAGTGTAAACTTAAAATCAGAAGAATCTGCTTTGACGGGAGAATCAGTTCCATCTGAAAAGTTTGCAGATGCACAAGTTAAAGAAAAAGCGCCAATCGGTGACAGAACAAATATGGTTTTCTCTGGCTGTTCAATAACTTACGGCACGGCAGTTGCTGTTGTTGTTGCAACTGGTATGGATACCGAAATGGGCAAAATTGCAGGAATTCTTGCTAACGAAGAAGAAAATAAAACTCCTTTACAAGAAAAACTTGCAAAACTCGGCAGTATGCTTGGTATTCTTGTTCTTGGCATTTGCTTTGTTATGTTTGTAGTGCAAATCATAAGAGACGGCTTAGCATTTGATAACATAATTGGCTCGTTTATGTCTGCAATATCACTTGCAGTTTCAGCGATACCTGAAGGTCTTCCTGCCGTTGTTACTATAGTATTATCTATTGGTGTACAACGTATGGTAAAAAGAAACGCTATTATCAGAAGACTTCCTGCCGTTGAAACGCTTGGTAGCTCATCTGTTATTTGTTCAGATAAAACGGGTACGTTAACTCAAAACAGAATGACTCTCGTTAAAACCTACGTTGATGGTGGCGAGATTTTAGACTTTAATGGCAGTGCGGAAGGTGAAACCTATAAAATGCTTTGTTATGGTAGCCTTTGTTCTGATGGTAAAGTAGTTTTTGAAGGGGGCACTGAAAAGCATATAGGTGACCCAACCGAAACGGCAATTGTACTTGCTGCACATAAGGCTGGTGGGGTTCAAGACCAATTGAACGAACAAAGCCCAAGAGTAGGAGAACTTCCTTTTGACTCTGATAGAAAACTTATGACAACCGTTAACGTTATAAACGGCAAACCAATAGCAATTGTAAAAGGTGCGTTTGACGTTATTGCTAAACGTACTGTAAAAGGCGACGTTGAAAAGGCAAAAATAGCTTGCGACAAAATGAGTTCAGATGCGCTCAGAGTTTTAGCAGTTGCGTACAAAGAATTAGATGAAGTTCCAGCTAAGCCTACTTTTGAAGATTTGGAATATGGTCTTACATTTGTGGGACTTGTAGGTATGATTGACCCACCTAGACCTGAATGTAAAGTGGCGGTTGCAACTTGTAGAAAAGCTGGCATTAAACCTGTTATGATTACGGGTGACCACATTGTTACGGCTACTGCAATAGCAAAGGAACTCGGCATCTATCTTGATGGCGATAAGGCAATCACTGGTGCAGAACTTGATGAAATGAGTGATGAAGAATTAGATAGAGAAGTTAAGAATATTTCTGTTTACGCTCGTGTTTCACCTGAAAACAAAATCAGGATTGTTAAGGCTTGGCAAAGAAAAGGTCAAGTTGTTTCAATGACAGGTGACGGCGTTAACGACGCACCAGCACTTAAAGCAGCAGATATCGGTTGTGCTATGGGTATTACAGGTACAGACGTTGCTAAGGGCGCAGCAGATATGACCTTAACTGACGATAACTTTGCAACAATAGTTGATGCTGTTAAAGAAGGTAGAGGTATCTTTGAAAACATTAGAAAAGTTGTAGGATTTTTACTTTCTACCAACCTTGCAGAAGTTTTAGTAGTGTTTATATCAACTGTTATTTTGGGCGCTATTGCAGGATTAGGAAATCCTTTTATTCCTATTCAGCTTTTATGGATTAACCTTGTCACAGACTCGCTCCCTGCCGTCGCATTAGGTATGGAAGCAGTAGAAGATGACATTATGCATCACAAACCAAAGTCTAAAAACGAAAGTTTATTTGCGCATGGTTTAGGTGTTAAAATAGGGCTTAACGGTGTTTTATTAACGATTACCACTTTGGCTGGATATATCCTTTGTGCTTTTGTTATGAGAGGCCCTTCGGGTGCATTAAATCACACTGCAGGAAGCACTATGGCATTTATGGTTCTTGCTATGAGTCAACTTGTTCAAGCACTTAATATGCGTTCATCTCACTCGCTCTTCAAGATTGGTTTCTTCTCAAACAAGACGATGAACATTTCACTTTTCGTTTGTACAGCGTTGACAGCATTCGTTCTCTTTATACCGGGTGTTGTAAGTGTGTTCGGAATGATGACACTTGAATGGTGGATGTATTTAATTGGTTTGGGACTTTCTTTATTACCAATACTCGTAATGGAAATTGCCAAAGCAATAGGATTTATAAAAGTGCATAATCACAAATAAAGCATAATCATAAATAAAGCAAAATAATGTTAAGCCACTATTCGGTGAGAATAGTGGCTTACTTTTTTATTATCTAATAAAATAAAATTCTAAATTAATTTACAAACATTTGCACCTATGTTATAATTATGATGATAAAATGTATAGTTAAGCATTATTTACGGCAAAATATTAGCAAGGTGAATTATGCTTGATTATAGAACTTCTGCTTTGCTTGATATTATAAATAAAAACTGCTTAAACGGTGGATATAAAGTCTTTTTACTTAAAGACTTGATTTCAGCTATGCCTAGTGCATTTGAGATAGATGAGCAAGGGTTATTAGAATGCCTTGACACGCTTAAAAATCACGAATATATTAGCGTAAAATACCAAGACGATATTGAAATTTGCTTGCTTGCGCTCACTAAAGCAAAGATTGAGAGCGAAAATAAGCTAGAACAAGAAATAGAGAAAATGGAGCGCCAAAAACAATACTTTTCGGCATCATTTTTAGGAGCTGTCGCCGGTGGAGTGATAACGGGCATTTTAACCATAATCATAATGCTTGTGGGTGGAAAATAATGCTTTCAAGACTAGAGAGCAAGGTTCTAATTAGTTTAATTAACTTATGCAAGCAAAAGGAAGCGATTTTAATTAGCCCTATAGACCTTTTGAAAATCATAGGCGCCGAGCATTTAACCCTTTCAAGCTTAGAAAAAACGCTAAACGACTTAAGCACGGACGGATATTTTGACCTTGTGCATTCGGATAGATTTGGTGAAAAGGTGTTTTGCATAACCTTGCTTGAAAAAGGTAAAGGATATATAAGAAGTGAAAGCTTAGAAAAACGAAACCTTATAAAAAGGTTTGCTTTAACAATAGGTTTTGCTATTTTAAGTTTTTTGATAGGTTTAATTTTAAGAAAAATATTTTAGTTATGGAAAAACGAGATTTTATTTTAGAGTCAAAATATCAGCCAACGGGTGACCAGCCACAAGCGATAAAATTGCTAACTGAAGGCTTAAACGACGGCTTGCGCACGCAATTCCTTTTGGGCGTGACGGGAAGTGGTAAAACTTTTACTATGGCAAACGTAATTAAAAACGTTAACCGTCCTGCGCTTGTGATTGCTCATAATAAAACGCTCGCAGCACAGCTTTGCAACGAGTTTAGAGAATTCTTCCCACAAAACCGAGTGGAGTTTTTTGTGTCTTACTACGACTACTATCAGCCAGAAGCATATATTCCGTCAACCGATACCTACATAGAAAAGGATTTGGCGATAAACGACGAGATAGATAAACTTCGCCACTCTGCAACCTGTTCGCTTGCTGAAAGGAGCGATACTATTGTCGTTGCATCCGTTTCGTGTATTTACGGCTTGGGTGCGCCTGAAGAATATTATAGGCTTGCACTTTCAATTCGCCCTGACGACCAAATATCTAGAGACGAGCTTATGAGAAGGTTGGTGGAAATTCAATACACAAGGCGTGACATAGATTTTTCTCGTTCTTCGTTTAGGGTTAGGGGGGATATAATCGATATATTCCCATCTTCAAACACAGAAATTGTCGTTAGAGTAGAGTTTTTTGGCGACACGGTGGATAGGGTGCTAGAAGTAGAGTTTGTTTCAGGCAAAGTCATATCTGAATTAAAACACGCTGTTATTTTTCCTGCAAGCCACTATGCAGCGTCCCAAGAAAAGCTAAATCTTGCAGTCGTTGCGATAGAGCGTGATAGAGATGATGAAGTGGCGTTTTTTAACGAGCAAGGAAAGCTTTTAGAATCACAGCGCTTAAAACAACGCACCGACTATGATATAGAAATGATAAAGGAAATAGGCTTTTGCAAGGGCATAGAAAACTACAGTAGGTATTTTGACGGTAGGCAAATTGGCGAGCCACCTTTTACCCTTTTAGACTATTTTCCAAAAGACTTTGTGGTGTTTATTGATGAATCGCATATGACAATTCCACAAATAAACGCAATGTATAATGGCGATAAAGCAAGAAAAACTAGCTTAGTCGAGTATGGTTTTAGGCTTAAATCTGCATTTGATAATAGACCACTTACTTTTAACGAGTTTGATGCAAAAGTTGGGCAAATGATATGCGTTTCGGCAACGCCAGCAAAGTATGAACTAGGCGAGGCTGGGCAAGTGGTAGAGCAACTTATTCGCCCAACAGGGCTTATCGACCCAGAAATTTTTGTTAGGCCAACAAAAAACCAAATTGACGACCTTTTAATAGAAATAAATAAAATAACAGCCAAAAAAGGTAGGGTGCTTATAACAACGCTCACAAAAAAAATGGCTGAGAGCTTAACTGAATATTTGAAAGAACACGGCGTTAAAGTTAGATATATGCACAGCGATATAGACACAATGGAAAGAATAGAAATAGTGTCTGCACTTCGCTCTGGCGAGTTTGACGTGCTTTGTGGTATTAACCTTTTAAGAGAGGGGCTTGATATCCCAGAAGTTGAGCTAGTTGCAATTCTCGATGCCGATAAAGAAGGCTTTTTAAGAAGCGAAACTTCGCTTATCCAAACAGTTGGCCGTGCGGCGAGAAACGCAGATGGCAAGGTTATTATGTATGCCGACACCATAACGGGCAGTATGCAAAGGGCCATTGATGAAACCAATAGAAGAAGAACTATTCAAAGCGAATATAACAAAGAACATAACATCACGCCAAAGACTATTGTCAAGGCGATAACAAACACCTTAGAAATAACAAAAAAGGTGGATAGAACAAAAGACGTTAAAAAACAAGATATCCCTGAAGAGATAGAAAAGTTAAAGGCACTTATGAAGATTGCCTCGGCAAACCTTGACTTTGAAAGGTGTATAGAAATTAGGGATACTATTGCAAAACTTAAAGCAAAAATGAGAAAGTGATTATGGATTATATAAACATAAAAGGCGCAAAAGAGAACAACTTAAAAAACGTTGACCTAAAAATTCCAAGAGATAAACTCGTGGTATTTACAGGCTTATCTGGCAGTGGCAAAAGCACGCTCGCTTTTGACACTATTTATGCTGAAGGTCAAAGAAGATACGTCGAGAGTCTGTCTAGCTATGCACGTATGTTTTTGGGGCAAATGGAAAAGCCTGACGTTGAACTTATAGAAGGCTTATCGCCAGCAATTTCAATCGACCAAAAAACCACTTCGCATAACCCACGTTCAACGGTTGGAACAGTGACCGAGATTTATGATTATTTCAGACTGCTCTTTGCTAGGGTTGGCGTTCCACATTGCCCAGAGTGCGGAAAGGAAATTTCTCGCCAAACTATTGACCAAATTGCAGACAAGGTTATGTCACTTAAAGAAGGCACAAAAATTTTAATCAATGCGCCTGTTGTTCGTGGCAAAAAGGGCGAGTACGCTAAAAATTTTGAGGCTTACAAAAAAAGTGGTTATGCTCGTGTTATGGTTGACGGCATAGTGTATGACCTTAGCGAAGAAATTAAACTTGATAAAAATGTAAAACACAATATTAGCGTTGTAATCGATAGATTAGTTGTTAAAGAAGGTATTGAAAAAAGGCTTTTCGACAGTTTGGAAACGGCGATAAAGCTTGCAGAAGGACTTGTGTCCGTTCAAATAGTCGATGGGGAGAACCTATTATTCTCAACTAAATACGCTTGCCCAGATTGCGGGATTAGTATTGAAGAAATCGAGCCAAGGCTATTTTCTTTTAACAGTCCGTTCGGCGCTTGCCCAGAGTGCTTAGGTTTAGGCTTTAGAAACGAGATAGACCCAGACCTTGTGGTTAAGGACAAAACCAAGTCGCTTAGAGAAGGTGCTATGACCATATCTGGTTGGAACTTAGATAATGGCAAAATGGCAAACCTCTATTTTGAAGCGCTTGCAAAAAGATATAATTTTAGCCTTGACACACCTGTTAAGGATTTGCCACAGCACATATACGATATTATGCTTTACGGCAATAAGGGCGAACTTATCAAGATTGAATATAACACTAAAACAATGAGTGGCTCTTATCAATCGTCGTGGGAAGGTATTATTCCTAACCTTGCAAGAAGATATAGGGAAACTTCAAGTGATTATACCAAAATGGAGATTGAAAGGTATATGCGAGTTAGTCCTTGCAATACTTGTCACGGAAATAGACTTAAAAAAGAGGCGCTTGCAGTTAAAGTTGGCGGCAAGAACATATCAGAGCTTACTCAAATGTCGGTTGAAAACTTGTATGAGTTTATTGATAAGCTTGTTTTTGACACGACTAAAACTTTGATTTCAGCGCCTATCATAAAAGAAATTAAAACAAGGCTTAAATTCTTAATCGACGTGGGGCTAAATTATCTAACGCTAGCAAGGGGTGCATCGACGCTTTCTGGTGGCGAAGCGCAAAGAATAAGACTTGCAACCCAAATAGGCAGTGGGCTAACCGGCGTGCTTTATATCCTAGACGAGCCAAGTATCGGTCTTCACCAAAGGGATAACGAAAAACTTATTGGCACGCTTAAAAGACTTAGGGATTTAGGTAATACTTTAATCGTCGTTGAGCACGATGAAGACACAATGCGCTCTGCCGATTTTATAGTGGATATAGGTCCAAAGGCAGGTGTTCACGGTGGCGAAGTCGTGGTGGCAGGCACTATTGACGACGTTATTAACGAGCCACGTTCTATCACAGGCGACTATCTTTCAGGAAGAAGAAAAATTGAAGTGCCTAAGAATAGACTTGAGCCTGACGGAAGGTGCTTAAAGGTTATAGGCGCAAGCCAAAACAACCTAAAAAATATTGACGTGTGCTTTCCTGTAGGGCTTTTAACTGCAGTCACGGGCGTTTCGGGCAGTGGTAAAAGTTCACTTATAAACGAAATAGTTTATCCTGAACTTGCAAGTAAGCTTAACAAAGCAAAAGTTAGGCTTGGAAATTGCCAAAAAATCGAAGGCATAGAGTATTTTGACAAGGTTATTGCAATCGACCAATCTCCAATTGGCAGAACGCCAAGGAGCAATCCAGCTACGTATACAGGTGTATTTTCTAGCATAAGAGACTTATTTGCATCGACGCCTGATGCTAAAGAAAGGGGATACAAGGCGGGAAGATTTTCATTTAACGTTGCAGGCGGAAGGTGCGAAAACTGTGAAGGTGACGGCGTTATCAAAATAGAAATGCATTTCTTACCCGATATGTACGTGCCTTGCGAAGTTTGCGGTGGAAACAGGTATAATAGGGAAACATTGCAAGTTAAGTATAAAGGCAAAAACATAAGCGACGTTTTGAATATGACGGTTGATGAAGCTTGCGAATTTTTTGAGCCGATAGCGTCTATATACAATAAGATAAAAACCCTTCAAGACGTTGGGCTTGGTTATATTAAACTCGGTCAAAGCGCCACCACGCTTTCTGGTGGCGAAGCGCAAAGGGTAAAACTTGCAACCGAGCTATCAAAAAGGGCAACGGGCAAAACACTTTATATTCTAGACGAGCCGACGACGGGGCTTCATAACTATGACGTTGATAAACTTTGTAAGGTCTTGACAAGGCTTAAACAAAGTGGAAATACTATTATCGTGATAGAACATAACTTAGACGTTATTAAACTTGCCGACCATATTATAGACTTAGGTCCAGAAGGTGGCGATAAAGGTGGAACGATAGTTGCTTGTGGCTCTCCAGAGCAGGTGGCAGAGAATCAAAACAGTTATACGGGGAAATTCTTGAAAAATGTCTTATAGTGAACAACAAAACAATTTTTTAACAGCTGAGCAAGGCGGGAAAGCCTTTTCCATAATGATAGCAATATATACGTTGCTATCATTTATCGTGCAAACAGCTTTGCTCAAGTTTACAACAAATACAAGCTTTATGTACATTGCAGTTTGCTCTGTAATATCTTGCATTGCAATAGCAACCGTTTTGCTTTATCAAATAAGGCAAAACAAATGTACATATAAGACACTCGGCGTAAAAATGTTTAGCGTCAGTTCGTTATTTTTAGCAATCTTAATTGCTACGGGAATGTTTTGTGGCTTAGGCTTTGTAAATATTTCTATAATAGAATTATTGCAAAACTTATCGGTTTCAATATCCTCGCCAAACATAGTTTTAGATAACGTATGGCAATTTTTATACTTTGTATTTGCGCTAGGGGTTTTGCCTGCAATTATAGAAGAACTTTTTTTCCGTGGCTTATTTTTAAATTCACTTAGTGGACAAAGCGTTCTATCAAAGTCATTAACTGTTGGGTTATTTTTTGCACTTTATCATTGCAACTTAGGTCAGTTTATCTATCAGTTTATATACGGTGCACTTTTAACAATATTAACTATTTATGCTAAAAGCACTTTGCCAGCCATGATAACCCACTTTTTGAATAATTTCGTTGCATTACTTTTCACTTACTTAAAAGTAAGCGTAAATTTACTCAGCCCAATTTTAATAGCGTGTGGTATAGCGGGCATTGTTTTTGCTTTAGCGGTCATGATAATAAAAATCAAAAAAACAGATAAAGGAAAATCAAACTCAAGCGTTAAAAGCGTGTTTATGCCTTATGGAATTTTGGGTGTTATCATATGCGCACTTATGTTAGTTAGCGTGTTTTTGGTATAGGTAAGGTATGGTGAAAATAAATATTGTTGCCGTTGGAAAGGTAAAGGAAAAATATTTTGCAGAAGGCATAAACGAATATGC
This sequence comes from Christensenellaceae bacterium, assembly GCA_045587245.1. Lineage (GTDB taxonomy): Bacteria > Bacillota > Clostridia > Christensenellales > Borkfalkiaceae > UBA1259. The sequence continues at coordinate 27,012 of JAZNBU010000056.1, read as the reverse complement.
AAAACGTATGTCCAAGTATGCAGGGTTTAGCATTATAGAAGTTCAAGAAGAAAATTTTGCTAAGGTTGACGATAGCGTTATAGAGATTATTAAAGAAAGAGAGTGCCAAAGAATTTTGCCACACTTAAAAGGCACTGTTATCGCACTTGCCATAGAAGGCAAAAAATATGATAGTCCAACTTTTTCAAAGGCAATCCAAAAATTTATAGACCAAAGTGGTGGAACGATAACCTTTGTGATAGGTGGCTCTTACGGTTTAAGCGATAAAATAAAAGACAAGGCAAAAGAGCTTATATCTTTTTCGGATATGACCTTTCCACACACAATGTTCAGGCTTATGCTGTCTGAGCAAATTTACAGAGCATTTTCAATAATTTCAGGAAGTGGCTATCACAAATAAAAATTCATACTATAATAGGTATGGATATTTTAAGTTTAAATAAAAAAGTTTTTACAAAATTCAAGGGCAAAAAAATAGTTATAGGGAGTAGCCTTTTTGGTCACCAGATACTATGTTATGGAGTTATAAAGTCGCCTTATCCAAAAGCAATTATTCAAGGCTCAATTCACGCAAGGGAATATATAACGGGTTATCTAACGCTAAAGTTGATGCAAAATTTTTATCTTAAAGGCAAGGTGGGAAGCCTTTATTTTATTCCCGTTATGAATCCTGACGGCGTTATGATTGCCTTAAATAAAGACAAACTGTATAAGGCAAACGGCAGAGGTGTGGACTTAAACGTCAACTTTGATGCAAGGTGGTCAACAGGCAGTCAAAACGTTAGAAAAAGGGCAAGCGAGAATTATATTGGCGAAAAACCTTTTTCAGAGCCAGAAACAATGGCGCTTAGGGATTTTACTCTAAAAATAAAGCCCGATTATACCATAAGTTATCACTCTAAAGGACAAGAGATATATTATGAGTTTTTTCAAGAAAACGCCGATAGGGATTTAGAACTTGCAAAGATAGTGGCAAGCTTAACGGGGTATCAAATAAAAAAAACGCCAAACTCGGCTGGTGGATATAAAGATTGGTGCATTCAAGAGCTAGGTATCCCGTCTTTGACTATAGAGGTGGGGGACGATAAGCTAGTGCACCCAATAAAGAAAAGGCAGTTAGGAAAAATATATAGGGAAAACAAGCACGTTATTGAAAGGGCAAGCGCCTTTTTCGTGGAGAACAAATGGAAAGAAAATTTATGAAACTTGCAATCAAGCAAGCGTTAAAAGCAGAAAAATTAGATGAAGTGCCAATTGGGGCTGTTATAGTTAAAGATGGCAAAGTGATTGCAAGGGCGCACAACCTTATGGAAAAAACCCAACTTGCAACTGCGCACGCCGAAATATTAGCAATCAACAAAGCGTGCAAAAAACTTAAAAGCTGGCGCTTAGACGGTGCTGAAATTTACGTGACCATAGAGCCTTGCGCAATGTGCGCTGGGGCAATAGTAAACGCAAGGATAAAAAAGGTATATTTTGGCGCTTATGAAAAAAAGAGTGGTTGCGCAGAAAGTAAGTATTCGGTGCTAACTGATAGTGGGCTTAACCATAAAACCGAGTTTGTGGGTGGGCTGGAGCAAGAAACTTGCGCAAATATAATAAAAAATTATTTTAAAGGCAAGAGATAATTAGAAAAAGCCTTGACTAAATTGAAAATTTGTAATAGAATTAAAATAAGTACTATATGTACACAAAGTTACATTAGGAGAAAAATTTATGATTACACACGGCAACAAAATTGAAGTTTTGGCTGGCAACTCTAATAGGCCTTTAGCAGAAGCAGTTGCAGCAGAACTCGGACTACCACTTAGTAGTGCAGAAGTTGGAAAGTTTTCTGATGGCGAAATCAGCATAAGTCTTCCACAAACGGTTAGAGGCAGAGACGTATTTATCGTTCAATCAACCTCAATACCTGTAAACGATAATCTTATGGAACTTCTTATCATGATTGATGCTTGTAAGAGAGCATCAGCAGGCAGAATTACAGCAGTTATTCCATACTTCGGTTATGCAAGACAAGATAGAAAAGCTCGTCCAAGAGACCCAATCACAGCAAAACTCGTGGCTGATATCTTGACAAGTGCAGGCGCTGACAGGGTTTTGACTATGGACCTTCACGCAGCACAAATTCAAGGATTTTTTGATATTCCTGTTGACCACCTTTATGGTGCGCCAATTCTAGCAAAATATTTCAAAAAGAGAATGGACGAAAACTGGGTAGTTGTTTCACCAGACGTAGGCTCTGTAGGTAGGGCAAGAAACTTTGCATCAAGGGTAGATGCAGCTCTCGCTATCGTGGACAAGCGTCGTCCTAAGGCAAACGCTATTGAAGTTATGAACGTTATCGGTGACGTGAAAGGAAAATGTTGCGTAATGCTCGACGATATGATTGATACGGCTGGAACAATTTGCCAAGGCGCACAAGCACTTGTAAACAACGGCGCAAAAGAAGTTTACGCTTGTTGTACACACGGCGTGTTAAGTGGCCCTGCAATGGAAAGATTAACAGCATCACCTATCAAAGAAGTTGTTGTTTTAGATACTATTGACCTTCCAGACGAAGTTAAAAACAATCCAAAGGTTAAAGTTTTGTCAGTTGCAAAACTTATTGCTAAAGCAATCACGTCCATTTATTCGGATTCTTCGCTTTCAGCAATTTACGAATAATTTTACTAAAAGAAGAAGCCGTTTGATAAAACGGCTTTTTTATTGGAGAAGTATATGAAATTAATCGTGGGGCTTGGTAATCCAGACGATAAATATAAAAACACCTTTCACAACTTAGGTTTTATGTGCGTGGATAAACTCGCCGAAAAACTTGGCGTTGCGTTCAACAAAACTCAGTGCAAGGCGCTCATTGCCGAAACTAGATGCGGAACAGAAAAGGTTATAATCGCAAAACCACAAACGTATATGAATTTAAGTGGTGATAGCGTTAGCGAGCTTGTTAAGTTTTATAAAATTGACCTTAAAGACGTTATCGTTGCGTATGATGATTATGATATAAACGTGGGAAGCGTTAGGATAAGAGAAGATGGTTCTGCTGGCACGCATAACGGCATGCGGGACATTATCGCAAAACTCGGAAATAGCAGTTTTCCACGTGTAAGAATAGGCTTTAAGCCTTTAGAGCAAACTCAAATTCCACTAATAAACTACGTTTTATCTGGAATTTCAGAAAAAGATAAGCCTATATTTGATGAAGTTTTAACTCATTCGGCAAACGCCCTTTATGAGTTTGCTTTATCAAAAAATTTTGAACAAATAATGCAAAGTTATAATAAAAAGGCATAAGCCTTTTTTGGCTTAGGTAAATTATGCTCAAACAACTTTTAGCACTAAAAAACAGAGAAAATTCACTGAGTGAATTTTGCTCGTCAGTCCGTCAAGGCATGCCTTTGGCGGTTTTTGGCGTGTCAGAAGCCTTTAAACATTACCTTACTTCGCTACTTGATGAAAAGGTTTTATACGTTGCAAAAGATATGTTATCGGCACAAAGTGCAAAAAGGGCTTTTGTAGAGATAGCTGGCAAAACTGCAGTAATTATCCCACCAAAAGATGAGCTTTTGCTTATAACAAAGGCGTTTTCAAGGGACAATAGTTATGCTAGAATTAGCGCTCTAGACAGTATGGGTGACGTGGACGTTGTTATAGTTTTGCCACAAACTCTTATGCAGACAGCACCTAAAAAACTTTGCAGTTTGTCTTTAAGTAAAGACTGCGATTTTGAGCAAGAAAAGGCTGTAAAAGAACTAATTAAACTCGGCTACCAAAGGGTGGAAACTGTTTCATCGGTTGGCACGTTTGCTGTTAGAGGGGATATAATAGACGTTTTTGCAATTAACTCTAATAACCCTTATCGCATAGACTTTTTTGGTGACACGGTTGAAGCAATAAAAGAATACGACGTTGAAACAAGGCAAAACCTAGGATACTTAGAACAAATAAAAATCTTGCAAGCAACCGAGTTTATATTTGAAAACGACGATTTAAATGCTTTTAAGCAAATTTTAAAACAAGAAATTGATAGTTCTAATAAAAATCAATGGCAAAGAAGACGTGAGCTTTTTGACGATATAGAACTCTTGCTGGAAACTAAAGACTTTGATAGACTTGACGTTTTAGGCGTGCTTTCTAAGGACTGCGCCTCAATTTTTGAATTAATTTCAAGCCAAACGGTGGTGGTTTTTGACGAGCCGAAACTCATAAACGAAGTTGCCACCTTAAACTATACTGAGTTTATCGAGAGATATAATTCGCTTGTAGAAGCTGGCGAAGTCTTTTCGTTTGCAAGTAAAAACATGATAGACGTTGAAATGCTAAAACAAGGTCTAAATAAGTTTAGGCTTGTTGCAATGCAAACGCTGTCAACAGCCATTCCGTTTTTTAATCCATTAAAAATAATAAACCCACAAAATTCAGGTGTTGCAGACTATCAGCTGGATTTTAAAGAAGTTTTTACAGATATTGATAACTGGCTAAAGTCAGGTTATTCGATAACCGTGTGCACGGGAGACGCAAAAAGAGCTGATAAGTTTAACTATGAACTATCCTTAAAAGGTATTGCCTCTGCAATAGAAACTGACAAATTAAAGGGTGTTAACATAAGCTATCAAAAGCTCGAAAAGGGCTTTGTTTTCCACGAGGAAAAGGCCGTCATTATAGGCAGTGGCAACCTTTATGCGAAGGCAACAGGTTCAAGGGTAAAAAAGAGCAGGCAAACCTTTTTCTCTGCGCCAGAAGTGGGTGATTATTGCGTTCACGAAACTCACGGCATAGGCAGGGTATTAGGCAATAAAAAAATTAGTTCAACCGAAGGCACGAAAGACTACGTTGCCGTGGAATATTACGGTGGGGACGTTTTATATATCCCTGTCGAGCAAATGGATATTCTCACCAGATATCTAGGAAGCGACAAAAAACCACGCCTTTCAAAAATTGGTGGAAAGGACTTTGAAAACGTTAAAAGAAGAGTTAAAGAAAGCATTAAAAAGATGTCCTTTGACCTTAAAAAACTTTATCAAGAACGTGATGAAAAGAAGGGCTTTAAGTTTAGTGATGATAAGGAATTGCAAAGCGTTTTTGAAAGCAAGTTTCCTTTTGAAGATACCCCTGACCAAATCATTGCCAATGAAGACATAAAAAAAGATATGACAAGCGATAAGGTTATGGACAGGCTTGTGTGTGGCGACGTTGGGTTTGGAAAAACCGAAGTTGCGTTTAGGGCAGTTTTTAGGGCGATTGCCGATGGAAAACAAGTGGCGATGCTTGCTCCTACAACCATTCTCACAGAGCAACATTACAACACGGCTTTAGAAAGATTTAGTGATTTTGGGATTAAAATAGCAGTTTTGAACAGGTTTAAAAGCAAAGCTGAGCAAGCCAAAATTATTAAAGGCTTAAAGAGCGGTGATATAGAATTCGTTATAGGCACGCATAGACTACTCAGCAAGGATGTTGAGTTTAATGACTTAGGACTACTTGTTCTTGACGAAGAACAAAGGTTCGGCGTTGAGCATAAAGAAAAAATCAAACTATTAAAAAGCAACGTAGATGCAATCACTCTTACGGCAACGCCTATTCCAAGAACGCTTCATATGTCGCTTTCTGGAATTAGGTCTATAAGCACTATAAACACTCCACCAAAAAAACGTTTGCCTGTTCAGACTTACGTCTGCGAACAGACCGATATGCTTATTAAAGACGCTTTGTCAAGAGAAATAAATAGAGGTGGTCAAGCATTTATCCTATATAACAGGGTAGAAAGCATATTCAGTTTTGCAAAGACTATAGAAAATCTATTGCCTAAAGCCAAACTGACCGTCGTTCACGGACAAATGGACGAAAAAGTTATGGAACAGAGCATTATGCAGTTCTACCGTGGTGAGAGTGACGTGCTCATATCAACCACCATTATAGAAAATGGCATAGACCTACCAAAAGCCAACACGCTTATAGTAATTGATGCTGATAGGCTGGGGCTTTCAACCCTATATCAGTTAAAGGGAAGGGTTGGCAGAAGCGATAGACTGGCATATGCATATTTTACGTTTAAAAGGGAAAAAATCTTATCGCAAAACGCTTTTGAACGGCTAAATGCAATAGTCGAGTTTACCGAAATGGGAAGTGGCATAAAAATTGCAATGCGTGACTTAGAGATAAGGGGCGCTGGCAATATTTTGGGCGCTGAGCAACACGGGCATATGGATAAAATCGGTTATGAGCTTTACTCAAAACTTTTAAGAGAAGAGCTTGCAGGTAAAGAAGAGGTGACACCTGAGCTTGACGTTAGACTTTCGGCGTTTATCCCAGACAGTTATATCGACAGCAACGTATTAAAAATGGACGCATATAAAGAAATTGCTGAAATTTCTTCGTTAGAAATGGAAAAAGAGTTTAGAAACATGATTGTCGATGCTTATGGCGACTTGCCAGAGGAAACGGACAACCTTATAAACATTGCAATCATAAAGATGCTAGGCACAAAACTCGGCGTTAAAAAGATAGTTGTTAGCAAGGAACAAACTGCAATAATAATGAACGATTTTTCGGTGTTTTCTTCAGAAAAATTACAAGGCGCAATGGATGAATTTAGCGATTTAGTTAAAATTTCAATGTCGCTTGAGCCCGCCATAGAATTTTTGAGAAACGGTGGAACAAATGCCGAAATGCTTAAAGAGGTGAGAGCTTTTTTAATTTGTGCCACAAAAAAGTAATAAAAATTTAATTGAATACTAAAAAAACTACACAAATACTTGCAAAAAATTTATAGATAGTATATAATCTATTAGATAATGCTAACTAGAATATGTTTGGGAGACTATAATATGAGAAAGTTTTTCGTTAAAATAGCAACTTTGATGTTGGTGGGCGTTTTGTGCCTATCATCACTTTTTGGGTGCAAACTTATAACAACAAATAACCAAAGAGATATGAATCAAGTGGTTGCAACGGTTAAAATTGACGATGCGCCAATGAAAACTATTTATAAAAGAGACGTTGTGCTTGCTTTTAACAACTATGTTGACAACGGCTATACAGGCGCTTCAGGCAGTGAATTTTTCTCTGATATTATAGAGTCGTTAATCCAAAACGCAGTTCTCGTTCAATATGCAATGAAAGAATTTGCAAAAGCCCCAGATTTTGCAGGCGAAAAGTGGCAACTTGAAACTTATCTTGATGAAGATGAAATTATTGACTGTAAATATCAAGCATACGTTCAGTTTGAAAATCTTATCAACGACTACGAAAAAGATAAAGAAGAAGAAAAGGTTGGCGACACTTATAGTGGAAGCGTTAGAACTGTTCCAACAGGCGCAACGGTTAATTCGGAAATTTCTGATGAAAGAAAAGAAAGTTACGTTGAGAACTTTTGGGAAGAAACAGTAATGCAAAAATATAACGCTTACGTTAAAGCCGTCAACGCATTGAAAAAGGCAGACCTTTTGGGCGATTACGTTTATGGCGAAATTGAAACGATTAAATATTTTGACCAAATGCTAACGGCTTACGAAGAAGAGGTGCTAATAGAAAAACTTCAAGAAAGCATTGAAAAAGAGGCTCGTAGCATCATCACGTATGAAAAGGTCAAAGAAGAATATGCACAATTATATAATGAGCAACTAAATGCATCTACAACGTCTTTTGAAAGCACGTTCTCAAGCGCTAGTGCTGAAAAGCCTGTTTTAAGTGGTCAAGAAGGCTATGGTATGGTTTATCACGTTTTATTAAAAGCCGATGAAGATATGACTGCTGAAATAGAAAAACTAAAAGAAAATTATAAGAGCGAAAACGGCACGCCTGCTTATGAAGACAGCAAATATAGACAAGATAGAGCTAAGATTTTTGAAAACATTACGGCTAAAGACCAAAGAGAAAGTTGGATTAAATCTAAGTATGACTTTGGTGGAACGATTTCTACACCTATAAAGGGCTATACAAAAGTATTTACAGGTGACTATACTCTTAATAGCAATGCTAGTTTGCCATTTTTTGGGAATGTCACACATCTAAATGCTGACGAAGTTGATAATGACGATTATAGAGCAAGATATAGAGTAGATGACGTTGATACACTTTCTATTGCCGATGTTTTAGATATCGTCAACCAATATTTATATAACGGCAAAGCAAACGTTTCAAACGTAAGTGACCGTGCTGTATTTACTTCAACAGAAGTTGCAGATGATTATGATAAAAGAGTTAAGGAATTAATGTTTGCTTTCTCTCAAGACGATAGCGATACAGCGCTTAACACGTATAAAGGTTATGCAATCAAGCCAGAACCTGACGGAACTGAAGAAGAAGAGTGGATGTTAGAATTTGCTGAGGTGGCTAGAGACCTTATCAAAAAAGATGAAAAGACATTTATGCTTGTCGCAACAGATTATGGCTATCACATTATGTTCTTCTCTGAATATTTTGGAAATGGATATTCTTATCCTGACCTTGAAAGTTATTTAAATAAAGAATTTAAGTTCTCTAACGAAGATATAACAAGTTGGCAAGGCGAGTTTGAGTATATGTTAGAAAATTGGAACGATTATGAAAATACCGACAATTATCTATACGTTTTATTTAGCAAACTTGCAAAAACATACGTAGACAACGCTTATAAAACAGCAACCCAAGAAATCTTTGCCGATTACGCAAATAATTCAAGTGTAGTTGTTAAATATCAAGACGCATACAAAGACTTAGTTAAAGACTAAAAACTTTAGTAGGGCAAGACGTGAATTCGTTTTGCCCTTTATAATTATATTATATTTTTGTTTATTATGATACTTTATTTTGATACCGAAACCACGGGGCTTTTCCCCGGTCAAATTTGTCAACTTTCGTATATAATGCAGAAAACCGACAGCGTTATAGCAAAAAATTTTTTCTTTAGCGTTGATTTTGTTGAGCCGAGTGCACTTAGCGTGCACGGCTTTTCGGTGCAAAAATTAAAAGAGTTATCTTTAGGAAAAGAATTTTATAATCACTTTGAAGAAATTAGTTGTGATTTTGAAAAAGCCGACCTTATTTGTGCGCATAACACAAGTTTTGATTTTTCGTTTATGAGAAAAGAATACGAAAGGCTAGGTCAAACCTTTTATATAAAAAACGAATTTTGCTCAATGAAAAAATCCACGCCTATTTGTAAACTTTTAAGAAAAACGGGTGTTGGCTACAAATATCCAAAACTCAGCGAGCTTTGTTCGTTTTTGGCTATTACAGACCTTGATATTAATAAAAATGCAAAGGCATTATTTGGCAATGAGGCTTCTTATCACGATGCAAGGTTTGATACTTCGGCGCTTTACCTAGCAGTTAATAAATGCATACAATTAAAATATTTTAAGGACTTAGAAAATTACCTATGATAAAAATTGAAACGCACGCACACACGGGTGGAAGTTGGTGTGCTTTATGTGGACTAGAAGAAATTTTTAAGCATTATAAAGCAAATGGATATGGTGGGTTGGTGGTGACAAACCACTATTCTTATTCGGAGTGTCTTAGTCACGATTTTACTAACTTTAGAGATTATGCAAAATACTTTTTTTCTTTGATAGAAGATGCTATTGAAATGGGCAAAAAGTTTGATATGAAAGTGTTTTATGGCGTTGAGGTTAGGCTAAATAGCGATAAAACAGAGTATATGCTTTTGGGCTTTGACAAAAACTTTTTGCTTGATAATGCAAATATTTGGGAGTTTACGCAGGAGCAATTATTTAAAATTGCAAACGCAAACGGACTGTTTATGTATCAAACTCACCCTTTTAGGCAGGGTGTAAAGGTGGGCGATGCAAGATTTATGCACGGTGCAGAAAGTTTTAACGGGCACTTCCATCACGTAAACAACAACGTGCTAGCAAAGGCGTTTTGTAAGGACAATAATTTAATCGAGATGAGTGGCACGGACTTTCACGACCCAGGTCAGCCTGTGACTGCTGGAATTTATATTCCTGAAAATATAAACACTAATAAAGAACTTGTCGAATATATAACGTCAGGCAAAGCAAAGCTTGTGGAAGAAAGAGAAAACTATATAGAGTGGTTAATAAAACACAAGGCTAGCGAAGGCGTTATGCTAGACAAAGCCTTATTAAAAGAATAAGAAAAATAAAAAAATCGGTTTAAGGTAAACCGATTTTTTGTTTTATTTAAAATAAATTAGCCTTCCATAACGTGCATATTTCTAATCTCTGCGTTTTGAATTTTATCCATAACTGAATATGCATGCGTTTCTAAGTTATTGCAAGTGGCATCAGTAAGATTTTGCTTTTTAAGTTCGTTTATTAGCATACGAGATAGGTCTTCTATAATTTCAACCTTAATTTTACTTTCGCTTTCAGAGTTCCCGTATTCTAAAAGCCCTTCAAGTGCCGTTTCAGTTTCGGATAGAATTGGCAAATTTCTAAGCCCCCTAAACGCCCATTTATAAAAAGGCTCAAAAGCATTGTTTAATAGATAAACGGCTGAAAGATAGTTTTTAACAAACTCGCAAATTGCAAGGCTAGCACTCGCTCTTTCACCGTGAGCTATGCACCTAGAATAGTTATATTGCCCAGACTGACCGGCAAGAACTAAAGCTTTGGCAAGTTTTTTAAGTTTTACGTCTTTAGGGTAGCCTTTCAAAAGTTCGTTCCTTACTTGCAAAAATTTTTGATTATCGCCACCAAAAATCTTTCCGTTTGTAACAGTTGAAAGAGAATTCGATGGCACGTAAAACCACCAGTTTATATCGTTTGGGATAGTGCTTGCACCCAAAAACTTGTTGTAAAAGTCTTCTATAACAATAACGCCACGGCGGTTTCCACCAACAGGGCTTAAAATCTTTCGCTTAAACCCCATATATTCTTTTGGCAACTTAGAATAAGCTCTTTCTAGTTTAAAGCCAAATTCATTATAGTCCTTTTGGCTGATAAAAAGGCAAAACCCCATATCAAAATCGTGGTCTTGAGAAGTTAAATCGTCATAGCCATAACACTCAGAGCCTTCGCCCACAAGCCCAACAACAATCTTGTCAATTTGGTCAGCAAACTCCTTTTCAAGCATAGGCTTTCCATATTCTAAATAATAATTATAAGCAACGTCAAGTCCTTTCATAAATCTCTCCGCTAAGTTTAATAAAGTCGCTGGCAATCTTGTCATAACCAAACTGACTAAAAGATGGTGCACACTTTTCAAGCACGTAAGCATAATATCCGTTTTGGTTTATGCTGTCATCGGTTAAAAGGTTAAACGCCGTAAACAAGCAGTCGGTAACCTTTTTTCTATCTTGCATCTTATCGTATAGGTGAGCAAGGTTCACGTAAGTTATAGCCCCGTCCGATAATTCGTTTGGCGTGCCTTTTAAATATTTTAGTGCGTTTTGATAGCACTCTTCTGCGCCATTATAATCTAAAAGGTCAACAAGCGTTAGTGCCTTGTTGTTATAAAACCCTGCAAGGTAAGGAATACTTTTATCACCAAATTTAGTGTAAAGTGAATAAGCTTTGTCGTAAATAGAAAGTGCCTTTTGTGGCTGATTAAACGCTTTTAAGGTTGTTGCCATATTAAGATAAATTGTTGCAGAGGAAAGCGTGTCACCAAGTTCAAGCAAGTTAATAAGTTCATCGGCTCTTGCAACTGCTTTTAAGCCGTTTTCTTTGTCATTAACTTTTCTTAAATGCCCCAAAAGCTCGTTAACAATAGAAAGTTCGCCTTGTTTATCTAAAAGGTTTTTAGCTTCATTATGCCAATAGAAAAGAAGCCTACCTGCTTCAGCATAATCGTTTTTATTATAACAAGCATCTAATTTTTCAATAATTCTGCTTACAGGAATACGCCCGATAGGTGCATCTTTATCAGGGTAATAAAAAGATTTACCATCACAAAGCTTGCAAGACGGTTCTTTAAAATCAAAAAAGTCAAGCATAAGATAGCTCCTTAAATAATAAGATATAATTATTTTAACATACAAATAAAAGAATAACAATAAAAAGCTTGAAAAAAAACAAATGATTTGATACAATATAAAAAATAGGGGTATCGCCAAGCGGTAAGGCAACGGACTCTGACTCCGTCATTTCGTTGGTTCAAATCCATCTACCCCTGCCAAATAAAAAGCACCCAAACGGGTGCTTTTTGTTTGGCAGGGAGAGGAATGAATATTTTTACATTTATTCATGTTTTAATGAATAATTAATTAAAATTTTAGTTATTTTATTCATTTTGCTATAAATAATTGACATTTATTTATTTTAATTATATAATAATTAAAAATATTTAGTTTAGGAGAAAAACTATGAAAAAATTATTTACGTTAGTCTTGTCAGCAATTATGACAATTTTAGGTGTTTTTGCACTTACAGCTTGTAGTGAAGACAAGTCTATTAAAATCGGTGTTCAAGAAGGAACAACAAGTTTAATGTATGCAGATTGCTTAAAAGGCACAAGTGTTAGTTCATACACAACGTTCCCTCTTGCAGCACAAGCAATGAAGAATGGCAACGTTGATTACGTTCTCTGTGATAAGGCAACAGCAACAAGCATTGTAAACACAATGTCTGGACTTAAGTTCCTTGATATTGCATTATCTACTGAATTCTATGCAATTGCTATGGACAAAAATCAACCAGCACTCGGCACTTCAATCAATGCTATTTTAGCAGACAAGTCAACCGAAATTCAAGCAATTATCGACAAGTATATGGCTGGTAACGAGGATGATTACGTTGGCGTTCCAAAAGGCACAAAAGACACCGATAGGGCTAGCGAGCAATTAGTTGTTGCAACAAACGCAGAATTTGCACCTTGGGAATACGTTGATGGTGAATTATACTATGGTATCGATATGGAAATTGCTGCTTTGATTGCAAGAGAACTTAACATGGAATTAGTTCTTGATGATATGGCATTTGAAAGCGTTGTATCTTCAGTTGGTAATCACGGTGTTGATATTGCTATGTCTGGTATTACTATTACAAACGAAAGAAAAGATATCGTAAACTTCTCTACAAGCTACTATACAGAATCTATCGTTGTAGTTTACAAAGAAGATGACAATTCTTTCGCATCAGCAGGTACTGTTGTTGACGTGTTAAGCGTTCTTTGCGCAAACAAGTAATCAATTTAAGATAAAAGGTTTTAAGGCTTGGCTTTAATGCTAAGCCTTTAATTTGGGAAACAATATGGATAATTTTGGATTGTTGTGGGAGAAATTTTTAAAAACTCTCATTGATAAAAATGGCTATAAGGTAGTGCTTGAAGGCTTGGTAAATACCTTACAAATTGCTATAATAGGTTTGCTTATTGGTATCGTAATCGGAACGGTGATTGCAATCGTTAGAGTAATGCCAAAATATAAGATTTTACCAAGAATTTTAGACAAAATTTGTGTTTGCTACGTTGAGCTTTTCAGGGGAACGCCTATGATGGTTCAACTTCTTATCGGCTATAATGTTTTGCTTCCTATTTTAGGAATTAGCGTAGATAGTGGACTTCCTGTCGCTATTGCAGTGTTTGGGTTAAACAGTGGCGCATATATAAGCGAAATTATGCGTGGTGGAATTAACTCTGTGGATAAAGGGCAGATGGAAGCTGGCAGAGCTGTGGGGCTTTCTTCTTGGACAACAATGCTTAAAGTTGTAATTCCACAAGCCGTTAAAAACATTTTACCAACACTTGGCAACGAATTTATTGTATTGGTTAAGGAAACGTCAATAACCGGTTACGTGGCAACAATCGATTTAACAAGAGCATTTACAAAGTTAGGCAGTGACAGTATGTCTTATGTAATTCCTTATTTAATGCTTGGTCTTGCATATCTTATTATCGTATTGCTTATTTCATGGGGCGTTAGAACCTTAGAAAAAAAATTAAAGAAGAGTGAAAGATAATATGGAAAAGAAAGAAGTTTTATCAGTTCAAAATTTAAGAAAGGGTTTTGGCAAAGTAGAAGTCTTAAAGGGCATTACTACCAAAATTATGAAGGGCGACGTTGTTGCAATTATCGGCCCTTCTGGTTGCGGTAAATCAACGTTTTTAAGGTGCTTAAACTGTTTAGAAGACCCAACGGGTGGCTCTATAATATTCGAGGGTGAAGACCTTGCTGACTTTAAGGTAGATATAAACGTGCATCGCCAACATATTGGCATGGTTTTTCAACAATTTAATCTTTTTAATAATAAAACCATTGTTGAAAATATAATGCTTGCTCCAAACCTTGTTCAAATAAAAGACCTGAAGAAGAAAAAGTTAAAAAATTTCTTCATTAAGCTAACAAATCTTTTTAGAAGCAAGCAAAACAAAAAAGACTTGATTGCAATAGAAACAACTGTTGCAAAAATAAAACAGCAAAACAAAGAAAATGCAATTGCTCTTCTTGAAAGAATTGGTCTTGAAGACAAGGCTAATGTATATCCATCAACTCTTTCTGGTGGCCAAAAGCAAAGAATAGCAATAATTCGTGCACTTGCAATGAATCCAAAAGTAATTTTATTTGACGAGCCAACAAGTGCTTTAGACCCAGAAATGGTTGGCGAAGTGTTAGACCTTATGCGTGAGCTTGCAAATGAAGGCATGACCATGGTTATAGTAACTCACGAAATGGGCTTTGCAAAAGAAGTTGCAAACAGGATTGTTTTCATTGACGATGGTGTTATCAAAGAAGAAAACTCACCAAAAGAATTCTTTGAAAATCCTAAGGACGAAAGATTAAAAGAATTTTTATCAAAAGTGCTTTAATATTTATACTAAGTTAATATTTGTTTGTTAATCTATACGTATAATATTATCGGTAAACAAGGTATTAATATGGCAAAAAAGAAATTAGTTAAAAGAGGCAAGTGGTGGTTTCGCACATTAAAAACGTTAATGCAAAGTCGTTATAAAGCACCCGAATTTATATATCTTGACGGTAAACCTTTTGAAGATGGTTCGCTTATTATCAGCAATCACGAAGGCACGGACGCACCAATGTCGCTTGAAATGTATTTAGATAAGCCTGTTAGAATGTGGGGCGCACACGAAATGAATTCTGGTCTAATAAAAATGTATAAATATCAAACCAGAGTTTATTATCACGAAAAAAAGCATTGGAACTTACATCTTGCAAGGCTATTTTGCTTAATTGCAAGCCCACTTACAAACTTGTTTTATAAGGGCTTAAACTTAATTTCAACATATAAAGACGTTAGATTTTTAGGCACGATAAAAGAAAGTTATAAGGCTATTCAAAACAAAGAAAACATCGTTGTATATCCAGAAGATTCATCAAAAGGTTATTTAGCAACGCTTGAAGGGTTTTATGCAGGCTTTATGGTGTTTGCAGGGGCTTGTTATAAAAAAGGGCTCGATATTCCTATTGTGGTATCATACTTTAGAAAAGAACAAAAGATATTCGTTTTCGATAAGCCTATAAAATATTCAAAGCTAATGGAAAAATATCAAACAAAAGAAAAGGCTGTCGAATATTTGCTAAATAGATGCAACGAGCTTGGCACTATGGACGTTAGCGAATATCTACCTAAACAAGAAAGCCAAGAAAAAACAGCATAAAAATAAATGGATAACGAAAAGTCGTTATCCATTTTCATTTTACTTTAATTTTTTATAAATTCTACTATGTCTTCTATTTTGCAATCTAAGAACAAACAAATTCTATCAAGTGTTTTCATTTCAATATTTTGATTAGCTCTTAGCCTGCGAATAGTTTTGCTATCTATGCCACACTCTTCTCTAAGCCTATAAGTAGAAATGCCTTTTTTATCCATTGTTAAAAATAATCTATCAAATTTAAACATTTTAGACCTCCAACTATTGACATTTAATATTATGGGGGTTATAATCTTTTTTATTAAGGGGATATAATCCCCATTTTGCAAAAAAGGAGATTATAAATGGAATTATGGAGAGAATAATATGTGAGTTAGCAGAGAATAATATTTCTTGTGATAGGCACGATTTTTAATTATGTTTGAAGAATATATATAAAAATTATATAAAAGTTGTAAAAACCTATTGACAAACTTGCGTTATGAACATATAATAAACAAAACATATCTTAGGGGAAAGAATTATGGATATAATTGCAAAATTCTTTGGTGAAATTTTCAGTGAAAATTTAGCCGTAATTGAATATATCATAAGACTTATACTTGCCACAGTTTTGGGCTTTAGTATAGGCTTAGAAAGGAAGATAAGGCTAAAAGAAGCAGGGCCAAGAACACACACCATAGTATGCTTAGGCGCATGTCTATTTACTCTTTTATCAATACGTGCTTTTCCGGGTTCAGACCCAGCGAGAATTGCAGCGCAAATTGTTCCTGGAATAGGTTTTATAGGCGCAGGTATGATATTTTATCGCAAAAATATCATTCACGGATTAACAACGGCAGCAGGGGTGTGGACAACGGCTGCTATTGGCATGGCTATGGGTGCTGGTTGGTATATTATTTCGTTTATCGTAACGGGCTTAATTATTTTTATTCAATACGTTATGCACACAAGGTTTAAAGTGTTTCACACTAATAGATTTATCAAAATAAACGTTGTTTTTATAGATAACAACGGCAACTTAAGTGATAAGGTAAGAGAAATGTTTGGCGTTGAGCGTTTTAGCAAAATCAGTGCAAAAAAAGAGGGGGAAAACGTTATATTTTCTGCAGTTGTAAGCACTGATAAACAAATTAGCGCAAACGACATTCATAACATGATAAAATCAGACGAGAATATTTTGTCAATATCTCGCCAAGATGACGAAGAATAGCACTAGAAATAAAAACGAAAATTTAAGGGGTAATGACTTTTTTGGTCATTACCTTTTTTGATAAAACCTTGACTAAAAACAAGCGTAGTGATAAAATATATTTATAAATATAAAGGTGGCAAAAGATGGTTAATATTTTAATAGTTGATGATGACAAAAACATAAGAAAACTTATTAAAGTCGTGCTTGAAAGGCAGGGGTATAACGTGTATTTAGCTAGTAGTGGTTTAGAAGCATTAAAAGTAATAGACCAAGTCAAAATAAACCTTGCGGTAGTTGATATTATGATGCCGAACATAGATGGATATGAGTTTACAAAAACGCTTAGGGACGGAAATGCTGATTTATCAGTTTTGATGATTTCGGCAAAAGATATGGTGGAAGATAGAAAGAAGGGCTTTATGGTGGGCATTGACGATTATATGACAAAGCCTATAGACATTGAAGAATTTATTTTGCACGTTAAAGCGCTCCTTCGCCGTGCAAAAATAAACGATGAGCGAAAAATCGTTATAGGCGACGTGGTTGTTGATAGTGAGAGTATGACGGTTAGTAAAAACGGAGAAAGTCAAGAACTTCCTCAAAAAGAATTTTTATTGTTATTTAAACTTTTGTCATACCCAGACAAAATTTTTACAAGAATACAACTTATGGATGAAATTTGGGGCATGGACTGCGATACAGGTTGGGAAACAGTCACTGTGCATATTGCAAGGCTTAGAAAACGTTTTGAAGGGTGGAAAGAATTTGAAATTCAGTCGATTAGGGGCTTAGGATATAAGGCGGTAAAAGGAAAATGAAATTAAACTATTTAAAAGACAGTTCAAAAGATCTTGCCGATAAAAAAAGAAAGAGAAAAATCCACTCTATGTTTATGTGGTCGGTGTTTGTAATACTTCTAGCAACCTATTTATTGCTAAGTTCAACGCTTTTAATTTTGGTTAAACTAGACGTTCTGCACGTGGAAATGCTATCCTTATCTATATGGCTACTATTACTTATCTTTTTTGTTGCAAGTTTTGTTATAGGTTCGATACTAACGATTATTGTAAGTAGGTTTGTTTTAGGCACTGTAAACACTGTTGCAGAAGGAATGAGCGCACTTTCAAAGGGTAATTACGACGTTAGGATAGATTTGGGCAAAGGCGAAGAAGCAAGGCAACTTGCAGACGGTTTTAATATGCTTGCGCAAGAACTAAAGGGAACGCAAATGCTAAGGTCAAATTTTGTAAACGAATATGCGCACGAATTTAAAACGCCAATAGTTTCAATTAAAGGGTTTGCAGAAATTCTAAAGCAACAAGACCTTACCGAAGAGCAACGTCAAGACTATTTAGACGTTATCATAGAAGAAGCCAACAGACTAACCACGCTTTCAACCAACTCACTTAATTTATCAAGGATAGAAGAGCAAAGAATTTTAAGTGAAAAAACTAAGTATAACTTGTCGGAACAAATTAGAAACAGCATATTACTCTTAGAAAACAAGTGGCAACAAAAACAAATTAATTTTTCAATCACTATTGATGAGTATGACGTAACTGCAAACGAAGAAATGCTAAAGCAAGTTTGGATAAACCTTATTGATAATGCTATAAAGTTTTCTGGTGTTGGTGGTGTGATTGATATTGAATTAAATAAAGAAGACAATCAAATTGTGTTTAGCATAACTAACGGTGGAACAACTGTTGATGAGTGTGACTACCAAAAGATTTTTGAAAAATTTTATAGAGCAAAAAGCGTTGAAAGTGGTCACGGCGTTGGGCTTGCAATAGTTAAAAAAATAGTTGAACTTCACAGTGGAAGTGTGGTTGTTTTTAGCGAAAATAATAGGACGAAGTTCACTGTAAAATTACCACTATAATAGCCAAAAAATTTTGATAATTTTTTATACAATAATGTGTAAATAATTGCTATAAAAAAATAATTGTGCTAAAATCATATTAAAATATATTTATGGAGAAGATAAAAATGGCAAATTTAAAAGTTGGTTTTGGTAGAGTTAATATTACTCCACCAATGGGCATATTCGTTGCAGGTTATGCAGTAAAAAGATATGCTGACGGCGTTTTAGATGAATTAGAAATAAATGCTATTGCCCTTGATGATGGAAACAAAAAGGTAGTTATGCTTTCTGTTGACAATATAGGTATAGCAAAAGTTTATTATGAAGAATTTAAGCAAACTATTTGCGAACAAGTGGGCTTAAAGAGAGAAGAACTATTTATTCACAGCACACACACTCACACAGGCCCAGCATTAAGACCTGTTAGTGGTGAAGAAGAATTGAAAAAGGTTGAAACTTATAAAGACTTTGTCATCAAAAGATGTGTTGACGTGGCAAATTTTGCGATAGCTGATTTAAAGCCAGCAAAAATGGGTTATGGTGTGGCAAAAGCACCAAACATAGCGTTCATTAGAAGATATCGCATGAAAGATGGTAGTGTTAAAACTAACCCAGGTGTTCTTAATCCAGATATACTTCATCCTATTGGAGAAACAGATGATAACGTTAGCGTTATCCGTTTTGATAGAGAAGGTGCTGAAACAATCGTTCTTGCAAACTTTGGTTGCCACCCAGATACAGTTGGGGGATGCAAAATTTCTGCAGACTGGCCGGGCTTTACAAGGCGTTTTGTTGAAAAGGCAATAGACAACACAAAGTGTATATTCTTTAACGGCGCAGAAGGTGACGTAAACCACGTTAACGTTCATCCTACAAGTGGCGATTTTAATGATATGTTTAACGACTTTGACGGTTGCTCTCGTGGATATGGCCACGCAAGACATATGGGAAGGGTAATAGCAGGCGCAGTTATGCAAGTTTATGATAAAGTAAACTACACTGATGAAACTGAAATTAAATGTTTGCAAAGAACTTATGATATTCCAGCAAACGTTCCAGACCCAAAAGATATGCCACTTGCAAAAAAATATCACGAATTGCATTTAGCAGGCAAAGATGAAGAAATTCCATATAAAGCAATGATGCTTACAACAGTTGTGTGTGAAGCAGCAAGAATGGTAAGGCTAGAAAACGGTCCAGCAAGTTTCCCATTCTTACTCAGTGCTATAACTATCGGTAAGGTTGCACTACTTGGTATACCAGGCGAACCATTTAACGGAATAGGTAGAGCAATTAAAGAAACTGAAGGCTATGATATGATTGTGCCTTGCTGTTTAGTAAACAGCCACGAAGGTTATTTCCCAATGCAAGACTCTTATGATGAAGGTGGCTATGAAGCAAGAGTTTCAAACTTCAAAGCTGGCGTTGCTGAAAAGATTATTGCTTATGGCAAAGAAATGTTAACAGATTTAAGAAAATAAAAATATAATAGATAGAAATAAATGTTTATCAAAGAGCAAGGGCAAAACCCTTGTTTTTTGATGCAAAAAGGAAAAGATTATGGAGATACTATTAAGTTTAGCAATAGCATTATTTGCAGGGCTAATGCTATCAAGGGTCGCAAAACTACTTGGACTTCCTGCTGTGACAGCATATTTAGTTGCAGGCATACTAATCGGCCCATTTTGTTTAGGTAAGCTAGGCGTTGGTGGCCTAGGCTTTGATGAAAAGATGATTACTACTATGGAACTTATCCCAAAAGTAGCGCTCGGCTTTATCGCATTTGCAATCGGTAATGAGTTTAGACTCTCTCAATTAAAATCAATAGGCAAACAAGCCACAATAATCGGTATATTCCAAGCAGTTTTTACAACGCTGGTGGTAGATGCAGTGCTCATCGGCTTGCACCTTATAATTCCTAATGAGTTCCCGTTAGAAGCGGCAATCATAATGGGCGCAATCGCATCAGCAACAGCGCCTGCGGCAACGCTTATGGTAGTTCGTCAATATAAAGCAAAAGGCCCTGTCACTGACGTGCTTTTACCTGTAGTTGCTCTTGACGATGCCGTTGGTCTAGTATTATTTTCAGTTTCATTTGGCGTTGCAAAAGCACTTGTTGCTGGAAAGATTAGCATACTTGCAATCATCGTTGAGCCTATAATAGAAGTTGTTGCATCACTTGGTTTGGGTGCGTTGATGGGATATTTGTTTACCTTTTTTGAAAGGTTTTTCCACTCTCGTTCAAAAAGACTTGCAATGAGCGTTGCGTTTGTATTCTTAACCGTTTCGCTTTCAATGCTAGAGTTTAAAATCGGTGAAGTGCATTTTAAATTCTCATCACTCTTAACTTGTATGATGCTCGGCACGATTTTCTGTAATATTTGTGATTTTTCAGAACAACTTATGGATAGGCTTGATAGATGGACTGCTCCAATATTTATTTTGTTCTTCGTTATAAGTGGTGCTGAACTTAACTTGTTAGTGTTGACTGACGGTATAATCGTTTTAATCGGTTTAGTATATATAATCTTCCGTTGTCTTGGCAAATATTATGGTGCATCGTTTAGTGCAAGGTTTGCTAAAAGCGAGAAAAATATTGTCAAATACTTGGGCATAACGCTTTTTCCACAAGCAGGCGTTGCGTTAGGTATGGCAATTATGGCAGGTCAGCTTGGGGGCACGATAGGAATGTTGGTTCAAAACTTAACGCTGTTCTCAGTCCTTGTTTATGAAATTGTTGGTCCGTTCCTTACAAAAGTAGCATTAACTAAAGCTGGCGAAATTAACCCTGAAGGTAAAATCAGTCAAAGAAATATTGACACTCAGCTTGTAAATGAGCAAACTAAACAGTAATTAAACTAAAGCCCCTTCCTTTTAGGTGGGGGCTTTTAATATGCTTGTTAAATATAAAATTTAACAAAATTGTTAAAAACAATTTATTTTTCTACGTTATTGTGGTATAATTAGTAAAAAACTGAGAAAGGAGAAAGGCAAAATGGCAAAGAGAAGTCTTTTATCAAAAATGCTTTTAACAATTGTTTTAACTCTTGTTTTTATGACAAGCCTTTTTGTTGTTCCCCAAAGCGCTTATGCAAATTCGGACATATTTTTAGACGTTAAAAATTCTAGTTTTGAAAATTTGGGGGTTGATGAGTTTTATAAGCAACTGCCAACAGACTGGAGCATAATAGAAAGTTTTGAGCCTGAAAATGTAAAAGTCGTTTCAACTAATGCGTATCACAGAGCAAATTATTGGCAGTTTGAAGGTGGCGCTTATACTGTTGAAAACGATGGCTATATTGAAATAGAAAATAATACCGACTATTTGTTCGGCGTAAAGTTTATTTTTTCTAACGCAAACGATAGCCTTACATTTAACATAAAAACCTTTGATGAAAACGGCGAACTTATTGAGGCTTGCCAAGGTCAAACTGTGGTCAGCAGTGAAGAGCTTAAAAATACGTGGCAGGAAACGTTTTTGGTGCTAAATAAAGACAGTAGGGTGAAAAAGGTTAAAATATCGATAGCGATTGTTGCCCAAGCCGGTTCTGTTGGTATAGATAACGTGTATGGGCGTGAAAATTTTTTCTCTCTATATGACGGTGCTTCTATTTCTTTAGAAAGAAACGTTATAGGAATTCGTTTCACGGCAAAGATAGACGCTAAAATCTATCAAGCATTAAAGGATAAATATACAGCAGTATCTGCAGGTCTGATAATTTCACCTAAATCACAAGTAATAGAGTCTGGCGAGTTCACTATTAAAGGAGTTGTCGATACAGATAAGATAATAGTTGTGCCTGCAACCTATTGGAACAATTCTAGTTCGGCCGAACAAGACGGATATTACACTTTTTACTGTGCGTTTTATTCAAATGGATATGATTCTTTACAAAATATTGATATTAATTTTACCGCAAGGGCATATATAAAATATATCAAAGGTGGGGAAGAGCAAATTCTTTATTCAAGTTGGAGTTTGGAAAATAATTGCCGTTCTATTCGCCAAGTCGCAACTATGGCAAAAGAGGATATAGACGTTTTTAATAGCTATGATTTAGATCAACAAGAGATAATTACAGCATTTAGTGAAGGAAAAGCGCCTAATTTTGACGGCTTAGATTGATATAAAAATTAACAAGTAAAAGTAATAAAGAATAAAAAATGCAGTTGGAATCCAACTGCATTTTTTACTATTAAATTATTGTTCTTTAAACCATTTTTTAACAAACTCGCTAAGCGCTTGAGCAA
Source organism: Christensenellaceae bacterium (assembly GCA_045587245.1). Taxonomy (GTDB): domain Bacteria; phylum Bacillota; class Clostridia; order Christensenellales; family Borkfalkiaceae; genus UBA1259. The sequence continues at coordinate 4,177 of JAZNBU010000056.1, read as the reverse complement.
GTTGCTCAATATCCCAATCAGTTGTGTTTATTATCAAATGATAAGAATTTCTGTTTCCCCATTCGCCATCGGCTATTAGATAACGAGTTCTGGCACGGTTTTTATCAATTCGTTTAATCATTTTTTTGAACTGCTTGTCAGAAAAAGATTTTTCATCTTCGGTTGCACGCTCTCTGCAACGCTTAATTTTAGAGTCCATATCGGCACAAATAAAAAGATTAAGCGGGTTCTTGTCATTTAAAAGAACGTCTGCATTTCTACCAACGATAATGCAGTTTTTCTTATTATTGGCAATTTCTTCAATAACAAGCCTTTGTTCTCTTAAAAGGTTAACGTCTGGCGCATTTATATACATTGGCGACATAAACGAATGATGGAAAGATAGGGAATAGGTTTGCCATACGTGATTATTTAGTGCATGTTCCACATAGTCTTCATCAACGTCGTGCCTTTTTGCAATTTCAGTAATTATTTCTCTATCATAATAGTCATAACCAAGAATTTCGGCAAGTCTTTTTCCAAGTTCTCTGCCACCACTGCCAAATTCTCTGCTAATAGTAATTATGTTCATTATAGTCTCCTTATTTTTATTTTAAGCAAACACTTATGTAAGTTTTATTATAATCATTATACAATAAATATTGAAAAAATGCAATACCCTTTTAAAAATTGAGTTTAGTGCTTAAAAGACAAACTAAAAAAGTAAAAACCCACACAAAAGTGTAGGGTTTTTCTTTATTATGGCGGAGAGGAGAGGCATTTCTTCTTGCTTTTTGCAAGGCAAAAAACGGAACTCTCAAGCTAATGCCTTGCAAAAATCTTCGGTCACCGCTAAAACGGTAGGTGGCTACCGTTTCTTAACGCTGTTTCAAATCCTTAGTAACTATTTTCCATACAATAACAAAAAAGGGGTAGAAAAATCTACCCTTTTTTATTTCGTTGGCGGAGAGGAGAGGATTTGAACCTCCGATGCCTTTCGGCATACACGCTTTCCAAGCGTGCACATTAGACCACTCTGACACCTCTCCAAAAAAGTCTAAAGTTTATTTTAATATATTTTTATTATAAATGCAAGTGTATTCGTTAAAATTTAAAAAGAATAATTTTTTATACCCCATTGACATACAATAATATATATATTATAATTGTTGTAATAATAAATTAGGGGGCTTATAATATGGCAAAAAAGAAAGATTACTTTGATTTAAGCTGGATTGTTAGCTTGATTTTAGCTATTATTCCTATAACTTCACTCGTTTTAGGTGTTTTAACAAGATTTCAAGAAGGCAAAATCGTTGCAGCAATTTTGCGTTTGGTTTTAGGTTGGAATATTATTTGGATTTTAGACATTGTGTTCATGTTCCTAGACCAAAGAATTTTAAGAGTTTTAGATATTTAAAAAACTCAGCAGTTATCAAATAAAGTCGCTCGTTTTTTAGCGAGTGGCTTTTTGTTTTAAACACAATATATTGTGTTTTATAAAAATATTTTTACAAAATATAGCATATTTGGTTGACACGACGCAAATGATTGTGATATAGTTAAGAGGCTCACAAAAGGGAAAATACAAAAGGAGATAAAGATATGTTTCAAGTAAAGAAAAGAGATGGTAAAATTGTTGAATTTGATATGTCAAAAATCACAACGGCATTATCAAAAGCGTTTAATGCAAAGCAGATAGACTATACTGCTGACATTCTGAATACACTTGCACTAAAGGTTACGGCTGATTTTTCAAAGAAAATCAAAAACGGCATTATCAACGTAGAAGATATTCAAGACAGCGCCGAAGTTGTATTAATTCAATCAGGCTACGTAGATATAGCAAAGAGTTATATTCTTTATCGTAAACAAAGAGAAAAAGTTGGTAATATAGGCGAAACAATCGTTGACTACAAAAAGGTTGTTGACGACTATTTGAAGGTTGCTGACTGGCGTGTTAAAGAGAACTCAACGGTCACTTATTCTGTTGGTGGCTTAATTCTTTCAAACAGTGGTGCAGTCACGGCTAACTATTGGCTTTCTGAAGTTTATGATGATGAAATTGGCGATGCACATAGAAACGCTGATATTCATATTCACGACCTATCAATGCTAACAGGTTATTGTGCAGGTTGGTCACTTCGCCAACTCATTAAAGAGGGCTTAGGTGGCGTTCCAGGCAAAATTACATCTTCTCCAGCAAGTCACTTGTCAACGCTTTGCAACCAAATGGTAAACTTCTTAGGAATTATGCAAAACGAGTGGGCAGGTGCTCAAGCATTTTCATCTTTCGACACATATCTCGCTCCATTTGTAAAGGTTGATAACTTAACATACAAAGAAGTTAAGCAATGCATTCAATCTTTCATATACGGTGTAAACACACCAAGCAGATGGGGTACACAATCTCCATTTACGAACATCACTCTTGACTGGGTAGTTCCAAACGACCTTGCTGAAATGAACGCACTCGTTGGTGGCAAGGAAATGGATTTTAAGTACAAAGATTGCGTTGAAGAAATGGGTATGATAAACAAAGCGTTTATCGAAATTATGATTGAAGGGGACGCTAACGGCAGAGGTTACCAATATCCAATCCCAACTTATTCAATCACACGTGACTTTGACTGGTCGGAAACAGAAAACAACAAACTCTTGTTTGAAATGACGGCGAAATACGGCACACCATACTTCTCTAACTATATCAACAGTGATATGGAACCAAGTGACGTTCGTTCAATGTGCTGTAGATTAAGACTTGATTTAAGAGAACTTCGTAAAAAGTCAGGAGGCTTTTTCGGCAGTGGTGAAAGCACGGGTTCTATCGGTGTTGTTACAATCAATATGCCAAGAATTGCATATCTTTCAAAGACTGAAGAAGAATTCTACGATAGATTAAAGAAGATGATGGATATTTCTGCACGCTCATTAAAGGTAAAAAGAGATACTGTCACAAAACTTCTTGAAGCTGGCTTATATCCATATACAAAGAGATATTTAGGAACGTTCAACAACCACTTCTCAACAATCGGTCTTGTTGGCATGAACGAAGCGTGCTTAAACGCTAAATGGATTGGTGAAAACTTAACAAATGACAAAGCTCAAAACTTTACAAAAGACGTTTTGAATTTTATGAGAAACAAGCTCTCTGACTATCAAGAAATGTATGGCGACCTTTATAACTTAGAAGCAACGCCAGCAGAATCAACGTCGTTCAGACTTGCTAAGCACGATAGAAAGAGATATCCAGACATTATCACAGCATCAGATAACGACAATGCTCCATACTATACAAACAGTTCGCACTTGCCTGTTGGATACACTGCTGATATCTTTACAGCACTTGACATTCAAGACGAATTGCAAACACTTTACACGTCAGGTACAGTATTCCACGCATTCTTAGGTCAAAAACTTCCTGATTGGAAGAGTGCAGCAAACCTTGTTAGAAAGATTGCTCAAAACTATAAACTTCCATACTACACAATGAGCCCAACGTATTCAGTATGTGCTGAGCACGGCTATATTGCAGGCGAAGTTTATGAATGTCCAACTTGTGGTAAGAAGACTGAAGTTTATTCAAGAATTACAGGTTATTATCGTCCTGTTCAAAACTGGAACGACGGTAAGAGAAAGGAATTCGAAGATAGAAAGGTTTACGATATCGAAAACTCTAATTTTGTGGCTAAAACACAATGTGCTTGCGAAAAGAAAGAAGTGGCTGTAGAAGCTGAAATCAACGGACCAATTCTCTTTACAAGAAACGGTTGCCCAAACTGCAAAACCAGCAAGATGATGCTTGATAAAGCCGGCGTTAAATATACAGTTATCAATGCTGAAGAAGACAAGGAAACTACCTTAAAGTTCGGCATCAAAAAAGCCCCAACGTTGTTAGTTCCAACAGGAAACGGCTATGAAACTTATGATAACGCAAGCGAAATTAGAAAATATATAGAGAGCAAATAATTTATTATGTACGATTTAGTTGTAATAGGCGCAGGCGCAGCAGGTATGACCTCTGCGCTATACGCTTTAAGAAATGGTAAAAAAGTTTTAGTTTTAGAAAGCGAAAGTTTGGGTGGGCAAATTGCTAATTCACCAAGACTTGAAAACTATCCATCAATAAAAGAAATCAGTGGCGAACAGTTTGCTGATAACTTGTTTGAGCAAATCACTTTCCACGGCGCTGACCTTG
>JAZNBU010000055.1:0-2057 GCA_045587245.1 Christensenellaceae bacterium | reverse complement strand
GCATCAAGGGGAAAATGTTTTAACAATAAAACAAATGGAAATGGCGTATCAAGCGTTGTTATCTAACAAAACTGAAATATCAACACAAGAGCATATACATAATATTAGAGAACAGCAACGAAATCTAGAACGTGGTATTTGTCCAAGATGTGGTGGACAGTTAGTTTTGCGAAATGGAAAATATGGAGAGTTTTTGGGATGTTCTAATTATCCGAAATGCAAATTTATAAAAAAGGATTGACATATTAAAATAGCAAGATTAAAAGAATATTTAGATTTTGTTTTAGGTCAAATTAGTGATATTAACGATAGCGAACACTTAACTTAAATTATAAAAATTTTAATAAAAAATTAAGGTGAAAGAAGAATGGATGTAATTAATCATTATGATTTGTTAATTGATGAGAATAACGACCCCTTTTTTGATACGCCCGAATTAAAAGAATATATGAATAAATGGGATGGGCAGGTTTTCATAGATGCTTTACAACTGGATAAGGATAAAGAAGTTTTAGAAATCGGTATGGGGACAGGGAGAATAGCAATTAAAGTAGCACCACATTGTAAACGATTAACGGGCATAGATATATCTACAAAAACTATTCAAAGAGCAAAAGAAAATTTAAATGAACACTCAAATATTAGTTTTATTAATGCTGATTTTACTACTTATGAGTTTAAGGATAAATTTGATGTTATTTATTCTTCTTTAACGATGATGCACTTTGAAGATAAAAAGCAAGTTATATCAAAAATTGATTTTTTGTTAAAAGAAAAAGGCATCTTTTGTTTATCTATTGATAAAAATCAAAGCAATTATATTGATATGGGTAATAGAAAAATTAAAATATATCCCGATAAACTTGATAATATATTAGAGATAATTGATGAAACTAATATGTCTGTAAGAAATGTATTTAAAACAGAAAACGGATATATTATTGTAAGCACAAAATAGTGGTAAAGGATAACAAATGATTATTTTAATAACTGGCGCTTCGCATACGGGAAAAACCCTTTTAGCGCAAAAATTACTTGAAAAATATAAATATCCATATCTTTCAATCGACCACTTGAAGATGGGTTTAATTCGTAGTGGGAATACCGCTTTAACGGCTTTAAGTGACGATAAAGATTTGACTGAATATTTATGGCCGATTGTTCGTGAAATGATTAAAACAACAGTAGAAAATAATCAAAATTTGATAGTAGAGGGTTGTTATATTCCGTTTGACTATGCAAAAGATTTTGATAGTAAATATTTAGAAAATATCAAATATTACTGCTTAATTTTGAGCGAAAATTATATAAAAACGCACTTTAACGATATTAAAAAGTTTGCTAACGTTATAGAAAATCGCAAGGAAGACGAGCTTTCGCTTGAATTAGTTCTTACGGACAACAAGCAAATGTTAGAACTTGCAAAAAAGCACAACGTCAACTATATTCTAATTGATGATAAATACGAAGTCGATATTGATTTATAAAGGATTTTACAATGATAAGAAAAGCAATAGAAAAAGATATACCGAAAATTATAGATTTATTAAAGCAGGTGTGTTTAGTGCATCATAAGGGTAGACCTGATATTTTTAAGGTGGGCACTAAATATTCTGCTGAAGAATTAAAGGTTATATTAAAGGATGAATCTAGACCGATTTTAGTTTCGGTTGATAATAGCGATAACGTGCAAGGCTATTGCTTTTGTATTTATCAACAGCACGAAAATAATTCGGTTTTAACCGATATTAAAACCCTATATATTGACGATTTATGTGTAGATGAAACCTTGCGTGGCAAGCATATCGGCAAAGAACTTTACGAGTCGGCAGTAGAACTTGCAAAAGAAACTGGTTGCTACAACTTAACTCTAAACGTTTGGAGTTGCAATCAGTCTGCGTTAAAGTTCTATGAATCACTAGGTTTATTACCCCAAAAAATCGGTATGGAATTGATATTGAAATAAAATATTTTTATAGTACAGTAACAAACAAAACACTGTTTCGCTCTTATGAAACAGTGTTTTTATTATACAAACTTATTAATTTAATGCAATA
>JAZNBU010000054.1:0-2509 GCA_045587245.1 Christensenellaceae bacterium | reverse complement strand
ACAAGTCGACGTAGTCGTCTGGCGTAGCGCCGGCGAAGCCTCACTCGTTGTCTTGTTGACTTATAGTCTCGTAGTCTGCGAAGCGATAGCGTAGCCCCTATTGCCACTCATGTGGGCAAGACAGAGATAAATGCGTTTTTGTGACATAATAATATATGGATTTAAGACCAAAGACGAATGTCTAAAGTCCGGTTAAATTAAAGACTATTTTTAGTTGTGGATTTTAGATAGCACTAAATTTTTGTAATTTAAAGATAATCCTCATTGAATTTAGCATGAGAATATCTAAACCCAGTGTTTGGAGATTGTATTTTTTTGTGAGGCACTTTTGTTCTTATGATTCACTTAGAATTTTGTAGTAAAACTACCCAACTCTTTTTGGGTAAGACAGAATCTTCTATTGGCTAGATTTACAAGTTCTTTTTATTTGCATGATTTCTATTATTATATAAAATCATCATTTTCAAAAGTATTAAATTTGTCTGTTAATTCATTTCTATAATCCCTAGCCGTAGAAATATCCAAGCATAAAAATCTACACGAATTACTGTTGACTGGCTTATTTACCCCCCATTCGGTTTGATCATCAAATTTTAATTTTGTTTTATAATAATTCGTCAAGTTCATATTTTCATTCTCATCTGCAGCAAATAAATAGATATATTTACAGCCAACCATTTGTGTAATACACTCTATTATAGGAAATATTTTAAACCAAAAAATTATTTCTCCCAGGGTATGAGATTTGAAAAGATCTTTGTCAAATCCCTTATAATCTTCGTTTTTGCAAAAATACTCCAATTCAATTGCTGGAATAGTATCTAAAACAAGTCTTTTTTGAGCTGTTTCTTTGATTTTATCATCTGCTCTTTTTGCTTTCTTTTGCTTTTTTAGCTTATTGTAAATTTTTGTCAATTTGCTTGATAACTCTTCATCTGATAAAGAGTTGTCTGTTTGATAAAAATCTATTTTTTCCTTTAATTCCTCAGTTTTAGGAATTTCTCCGACATAAGCCTTACATATTTCAACCAAATTACTACTAAGTACATCTTCATACAATAGACCACATCTCAATGAAAAATAAAATAAAACCTCCTTATCATTTGACTTAACCAAATAATATGCTCCTTTATTATCTTTATCTTCAGCCATTGCATTTTGATGCAAATGGTCAACTAATGTATCATATTTATTTTGAAAAGTTAAAATTATGTCTTGATTATCAGGATTAATAGACAATCGTTCACATATCAATTCTTTTATCCATTTAGATTGTTCATCATTGATAACACTCATACTTGTTATTTATGGTTGGTTCATACGTTCTCTTCTTCTTTTAATCTTCAAAGCATCCTTGAGAATATCCTTATCCTCCATTTTTTGATACGGAAGTTGAGTAGTTTTATTTTTTTCGTATGCGTTTTTCCAAGATATTTCTCCATGCGATAAACTACTTAAACTCCATGATGATTTTATAGCATAATCACACCATAACTTTTCAAAAACTTCTTTTTTTTCATCGATGGTTGTTTTTTCCGGCATTTCTGTCATTTTTTTTGAACGATACAATTCTCGTACTTCTAATACTACTGGACCATATTGACCTGCATGAAAAGTTCCTTCAAACAAAGGTTCGTTATATAATACAAAACTTTCCCGTTGACCGAAATATAATAACTTATGAAGTTTCATTTCATCAATAGTATCGCCAAATCGTTCCTTGTATTGATGATATATATATGCAGCTATTTTACCTACTTTTTCCATATTTCAAATTATTTTATTCTCATTACATTATAAAGAATATTCATTGTAAGCTATTAAACTTCTTTCTTTTATATGTAAAACAAAGAATTATCCTTACTTGTTTTTCAAATTCTTTCGAGTTTGCAAAGTTACAACTTTTCCGCGATATAGACAAATTTTTTCTTTTTTTGTTTAAGACTACAAGTCAACGAGACTACGAGTTTCGCGGAACTACGGATTCACGGAGAATCGGAATCACGAACTTTTTCTTGTTTCTTTAAGGACAACAGACCACGGACAATGGACTTTTTTTGTTTAATGGTTAATGTCTAAGGCTTAAGGCGGTCGGTTGAGCTAGTCGAAACCGCTTTTCGCGTTTTTTCGCCATTTCCGTTATTATTTTCGCGATAAGAATAAAAAAGCTCATTGCTCATTGCTCAAAGCCTTTGGTCTTTTGTCTCAAGTCTTTTGTCCGGCGAAGCCTCAGCTTATTTATTTCTGATTTTTTTGATCTGTTTTTCAAAAATAGTTCTTGGCAAACGGGGATTTATCGATAATAACAGTTCAAGTTTATCTGCCATCTCACTTGATGTTATAAGTTTTTCGTTTAAAAACTTATCTACAACATATAATATTCCCGATACCATTACACCGTTATTTTCGGCTTGATTTCTAAGTTTTTTATCGCCTGTCAAAAGTCTATATCCACAATCTTTTGCATATTTAAGCACTGCACAATCAGTTATTGACAAGTTAGTATGCC
>JAZNBU010000053.1:0-14220 GCA_045587245.1 Christensenellaceae bacterium | reverse complement strand
CACCATTGCCCAAACGGGCTGTTGTTTTCTGTTGCACTTTCCTTAAAGTCGCCTCCACTGGGATTTCTCCAGCACCCTGTTTCTAAAACGCTCGGACTTTCCTCATTGACAGGCTCTCCCTGCCCCCGCGACCGTATAACTGTCTTAAAAAGCAAGGTTATTATATATCAAACAAAAAGTTTTGTCAAGTTTTTATTTTTGACATTTAAAAGCGAAAAGGCAAAAGACTTTTTATAAAAAACATATAAATAAGAGTTCTGCCTAATCACAAATTAAGGTTTAATTAAAAGATTTTTTATAAATCGTCAGCGTCTTGAACAGGTTTTTCATACTTATCATAAGCATCAACTCCTGTATAAGACCCCAAAGTATCAAAATCACTTTTAAATTTATTGTTACTTACAATCTTTAGTGTTTTTGGAACTTTTGCTGTTCGTTTTATTCTTCTTACTATCTCTCATATTCATCCCCCTTGATAATATGTTGTGCAGAAAGGAAAAACATATTCAAAAAAATCAAAATTTCGACAAAAATTTTTTGGCGACTTTTCCCTTTCTAAAAAAGTTGAAAAATTTACTATTTTGAGGTTGTTTTGTTTTACAATTTGAAATTTAAGGCGTATAATTGTTAAGAATTATATATTATGGAGTTGTAAAAAATGTTAAACGATAAAAAGAAGTTTAATTATGGCTGGGTGGTAATTGCCATTTGCTTTTTAGTGACGGGGGTGTCGCTAGGTTTTTGTTCAAGTGGAAGAACGCTTTACGTTGTTCCTATGACCGAAGCGCTTGGGTTTAGCCGTGGTGCATTTTCGCTTAGCGACACTTTTAGATTTATTGCAACTACCATAATAAACATTTTTTTTGGCACGCTTATAAACAAGTTCGGTGCAAAAAAACTTATTTGCGCAGGATTTATCTGTCTTATGGGCTTTTCTGTTATCAATATGCTTGCCGAAGAGCTTTGGATGCTTTATATTGCAGGCATTTTGCTTGGTATCGGTCTTGCTTGGACGAGCACGACAATGGTTGGCGCAGTTGTAAAACTTTGGTGCAAAGAAGAAAATAAGGGCAAAATAACAGGCTTAATTCTTTCTTCAAACGGTCTTTTTGGAGCTATCGCAACCGAAATTGTTTCGCCAATAATTTATAAAAATACTTTTGGATATCGTGATTCATACAAGGTGATTACAATAATTCTTGCAGTTGTTCTTGCACTTGTTATAATCTTTTTCAAAGATAGACCAAAGGGCACAGAAAAAACAGTTGTCGAAAACAAAACAAAAAAAGCCCGTGGCCGTGGCTGGGTTGGTATGGAATATAACCAAATTTTGAAAAGGCCATACTTTTACATAGCCTGCGTGTGTTTGGCATTTACTGGTATGTCGCTTCAAGGTTTAAGCGGTATTGCCGTTCCACATATGCAAGACAAAGGCATTTCTAATCAGCTTGTCACAACCATGACTTCGCTTGGACTTATCGTTTTGATGGGCACAAAAATTTTGACAGGCTTTATGTTTGATAAAAAGGGCTTAAGGTTCACTATGAATATTTGTTTGATAAGCACCTTCATTTCGGTTGTTGCGCAAGTGTTCGTTGATTCTTCTGATTTAGGTATTGCCCTTTCATTTGTAAGACTTGTGTTCCAAGACATTGCCCTTCCACTTGAAACTGTTATGCTTCCACTTTATGCAAGCGAACTTTTTGGAAATAAAAGTTATATGAGCGTTCTCGGTGTGTTTTCTGCTGCAAACTATGCAGGATATGCCCTAGGCTCGCCTATTGGCAACTTTATTTTCGATATTTTTGGAAGTTATGACCTTTCGTTTATCGTTTTTGGTGGACTTATGGTATTCGTTGCAATTGCAATGCAATACGTTGTCAAACAGTCTAGAAAAGATAGAGCGATGATAGAAGGTGAAACAACTACGGCAATAGAAAACAAGAAAACATCTTTGTTTGCAAGAGTTAAATGGAATAAAAAAGTAAGCCCTGTAATAGGCTACTCTCTTTTCTTTGCAACTATTTCACTTGCTCTTTTAATCGGCGTTTTGGTTATTTGCTTATAGAAAAAGAATAAAAAATTAAATAAAAAAAGAAAAAGAGTGGAAAACCACTCTTTTTTTGTTATATAAAATAAATTATCTAACGCCAATTCTGGTTGCTTTTGCTTTGCCAGAAAGTAAATCAGTTATTGTGCATTTTGCCGAAGCAATGATAACCTTTGTGCCAATTTTAACAGCGTCTTTTATATATTCAAGCTTAGCTTTAGCACCGTTTGCCCCTGCCCTTGATGCGCCGTTGCAATAATTTTCGCACTCGGTGATGTTGTCCAAAACTTCATAAACGTCTTTGCCAGAAATCTCACTAATCAATGTGCTTGGGTCGTGGCTGTCTTTATAAATGCCGTCTGCACTTGTTAAAATAATAAGGTTTTCTGCCTTAACAAGACAAGCGATTTGAGCCGCCGTTTCATCGTTATCCACACACTCAACAACCTTTTCGCTTGTGTTTTTAAGCGACTGAATTTCAAACCTACGGCTTTCTTCTGTGCTTATTGCATCGTTATAGTTAATGATAGGAATTGCGTTTTGTTCTTTTGCACGAAGGAGCATTGCCTTAAGATGCTCTCTTTTTTGTGGGTCGTTAAAGTGTTGGTGTTCAACCAAAACTTGCCTAAGCGAATACTTAGAATCAACGAACTCACGATAAGTTGACATCAAAATAGACTGACCTTGCGCAGCATAGTCGGTTTTAACGTCTTCTTTTTCGCCAACAAGCTCAAATCCGTTTCTTTTTATATAATCAAGTCTGCCCGTTTCGGCAGCACCACTTGTAATCCAAATATATCCCGGTTTAAGTTCAGAAGACAGCCTTGCAATCAAGGTATAGTCTAAAATGTTGCTTTGTTTATCAATAAGCGCCATTGAACCGATTTTACCAACGAGTTTTGTATCGAAAGTCATTTTTTCACCTATAAACTATTGTGTTTTACGTATTTAACTATTTTATTATAATCTAATTAGACAAAATTTTCAACTAATTACACCAAAAATAAGTATTGTTTTATTTTTTTAGGAAAAACTATAATAAAAGATGATTAAAGGAGATTAAAATGAAGTTAAAAGATAGCAAAACTTATCAAAATTTAATGACTGCATATTTAAGAGAGTCTGGGGCATACAATGAATATACTTTTTATGCCGAACAAGCCAAAAAAGACGGCTACGAAGTGATATACAACATATTCACGCAGTTTGCCGACAACGAACAAGCGCACTCTAAAATCTGGTTTAAATTGTTCCACGGCATTTCTAACACCGAAGAAAATCTTGTTGATGCAGCCGACCTTGAAAATTACGAGCGTTCGGTTTTATATTCGGAATTTGCTAAGGTTGCAAGAGAAGAAGGGTATGAAGACATAGCCTTATTATTTGACGGCGTTAGCGCAATAGAGCGCCAGCACGAAGAAACTTATCGCATGCTTGCAGAAAAGGTAAAAGAAAAGGCTATGTTTAAGGAAAAGAAACAAGTTTGGTGGAAGTGTAATAACTGTGGGCATTTGCACAAGGGCTTAGAAGCACCAACGGTGTGCCCGGTATGTTCTCACCCACAAGCATTTTTTGGCGTGGATAACACAAAAAATTAATTAGAATAAAAGATAAAGGATAGCAAGCGCTATCCTTTTTTCTATACAATAATAGACTTTATTTTGCAAGGTCAAAAATTGCTTTTTTATAGATTTTATAAGCCGTTAAAATTTGCCCCTTTGAAACGTTTTCGTTTGCATCGTGGATATTATCGATATGCCCTTTTAGTTTTGGACCAAAAGCACAGCCCTTATTAAATGCCCTTGCAAAAGTAGAGCCACCCATACTGATAGGCTGGGCATTCTCGCCCGTAATCTCGTTATACGCATTAAGAAGCGTTTGAACAAACTCACCGTTCTTTTCTGCCATCATAGGCTGGTGGCGAACTTTTGTATTATATGGTATATCCATGCTATCAAATATCGGCAAGACGTCTTTTAACTCAAACGGCGCAGGAATTCTACAGTCGCAAGTAATGGTTATTCCCTTTTCATCTTCTCTAATGAGGTTTGGTGAAAGGGTGACTGTGCCTTGCTCGTTTTTAAGGGCAAATACGCCTTTTTTGTCATAGAAAAGATTGTCTAAAACACTTTGAACGTTTTCGCCTTTAGATAAAAAGTATTCAAAGAGTTTAACCATGGCGTTTATGCCAAGACGTGGCGTAGAGCCGTGCGCCGACTTGCCTTTTGAATCTATATAACCATTTTCATCAAGGCTAAGATTAAATGTTTTAAGTTCTGTATTATCGGCTATAAATAGTGGCTTTGCCGTAACGTAATCGCAAACGGCATTTAGTGCTGTTCCCCCTTTTATATCGGCAAAATTTTTGAGTTTTGGCAAGTAAAAAGCTACTTCCACAATGCCCTTTTCGGCATAGCAGATAGGAAAGTCTCCGTCAGGCGAAAATCCGTATTCTGGCAAGGTAGTTTTAGTCTTTAAATATTCTATATCACGCCAACCACTTTCTTCATCACAGCCAACGATAAGGCGAAATTTTTTATTTACAGGCAGTTTAGAGTCTTTTAACTCTTTTAATGCATAAAGGCAAGAAAGAAGTGGCGCTTTATCATCGCATACCCCCCTGCCGTAATACACGCCGTCACGCTCGGTTAACGTAAAAGGGTCAGATTCCCAGCCGATACCGACAGGCACAACGTCAAGATGACCGATTATGCCAACCTCTTCGCCCTCGCCATAAACGATTTCACCGGCATAGCCGTCATAATTAATCGTCTCAAAACCAAAGCCGTCTGCAAGGCTTAAAAACCAGTCAAGAGAAGCCTTAACGTCTTTGCCAAAGGGTGCGTCTTTTTCAGCGCCACCTAATATGCTTTTAAAACTTATTAGCTTAGTTAAGTCGGAAATATATTGGTTAAAATTTTGCAAGAGCAATCCCTCCAAAAAATATTTGCTTTATTATTATACTATACAATAAAAAATATTGTAAGCATATTTGTAAAAATATTGTATTTGTTTTGTTTTTTTATAAAATTATGGTAAAATAAATCTATGAGTGCAAAAGATAACGTTCACGCAGGACATAGGGAGCGTGCAGTTGAAGGATTTATTAAAAATGCTGATGGTATAAACGACCATCAAATTTTAGAAGTTCTATTATTTTTTGCTCTTCCAAGAATAGACACCAATCCACTTGCGCACAGACTGCTCAATGCTTTTGGGGACTTAAAAGGCGTGTTTTCGGCAACGGCTGAACAGCTTATGACAGTTAAAGGCGTTGGTAAAAAGGTTGCAACCCTTATCTCAGTGATTGCAGAGCTATTTAAGCGCATTGAAGACAAAAAGCAAAAGGAAATTTTGTTTTCTAATCCATACCAAACTAAAGAATTTTTATGTAATTTGTTTGACGGGCTTTCTCACGAAAAGTTTATTATGATTTTTCTTGACGCAAAGTTCAAAATGTTTACAAAAATTGAGTTTACAGATAACGCCAAAACAAAGGTCAGCGCTGAAATGCCAGAGCTTGTAAAAGCCATTAACGTTTATAAGCCATCATATGCAATTATGGCGCACAACCACACGAGTGGAAGCGTTTTGCCAAGCAAGGAAGACCATTTGGCAACAAAGAAAATTAATATTATTTGCGAACTTAACAATATAAATTTAATCGACCACATAATCATTTGTGGAAAGCAATCGTTTAGCTATAAGGCAGAAAATTTAATAGACGATATTAAAAAGCAATGCAATTTGGAAAATATATTTAACGGAATTAAAGAATAGTAAGGAGAAACAAAATGGTAAGAACTCGTTTTGCACCGAGCCCAACAGGATATTTACACATAGGCGGACTTAGAACTGCACTTTATGGCTTTTTGTATTCAAAACGCTATGACGGAAAGTTTATCTTAAGAATTGAAGACACGGACACGGCAAGATACGTTGACGGCTCTGTTCAAATTATATACGATACTATGCGTGATTCGGGCATTATGTATGATGAAGGCCCAGACGTTGGTGGAGACTTTGGACCTTACGTTCAAAGCCAAAGAAAAGAAATTTATTTAGAATATGCTAAAAAACTCGTTGAACTCGGTGGCGCATATTACTGCTTCTGTTCGGCTGAAAGAATTGAAAGCCTAAAAGACGGCACGGGCAACATTAGATATGATAAACACTGCTTAAAACTTTCAAAAGAAGAGATTGAGGCAAAAATTAAAGCTGGAGAGCCATACGTTATTCGCCAAAACGTGCCAACTGAAGGAACGGGCTCTTATCACGACCTTGTTTATGGGGATATAAGCGTTGATTATAAAGACATTGAAGACGGCATCTTGATTAAGAGCGACGGTATGCCAACTTATAACTTTGCAAACGTTGTTGACGACCATTTGATGGGCATCACTCACGTTATTCGTGGCACCGAATATTTGTCTTCTACACCAAAGTATAACCTTATGTATGATGCGTTTGGTTGGGAAAGACCAACTTATATTCACCTCCCACCTATCATGAAAGACGCTCAACATAAGCTCAGCAAGAGAAACGGTGACGCAAGTTATGAAGACTTTGTTAAAAAAGGATACGTAAAAGAAGCAATCGTCAACTACATTGCGCTTTTAGGCTGGAGTCCTAAGACCAACGTTGAAAAAATGAGCCTATCTGAGCTTTGCGAAAACTTCTCTTTAGAAGGTATTAATAAATCGCCATCAATTTTTGACGAAACCAAAATGAAGTGGCTTTCAGGCGAATACATTAAAGCTATGAGCGATGAAGAATTTGTTGCTAAAGCAGACGAGTTTTTAAAGCAAAGCAAAGTCTATGGCAAGTATGATATGTTGAAGGTGGCAAACTTACTAAAGACGAGAATTGAAATCTTTAGCGAAATTCCAGAAAAAATTGACTTCTTAGAAGAATTTGGCGAATATGATTTGGAGCTTTATTCACATAAGAAAATGAAAACGGACACAGAGATTGCTAAAAAGGTGTTGCCACTTGCAAGACAGGCTATTAATGACCTAGAAGTGTTCACTTTTGACAGCGTTCACGACGCAATGATGAAGCTTGTTGAAAGCTTGGGCGTTAAAAACGGACAAGTTTTTTGGTGTGTGAGAGTTGCTATTTCGGGCAAGCAATCAACTGCTGGTGGCGTTATGGAAATTGCAGAGCTTTTAGGAAAAGAAGAGACTTTAAGAAGATTGGATTATTCTATCGAGCTATTGAATAAATAAAAAAACAAAAAACGCACCCGATTGGGAGCGTTTTAGTTTTAAATAAAATTATTTAGATTTCTTTAATTTGTCTTTTAATTCTTTAATGTTAGAGATTTTTAAGCTTTTAGAAACGGTAATTAAAATAAACATAAACTGTATAGGCAGACCGATTAAAAAGACTTGCCATAGGTTTAGTTCAAGCCATTGAAAGTATATGGTGGCAAGCGTTGTCCAAACGCAAATTGAGTTAGTTAAAAGCGACAATTTGTTCTTAAAATAATATTTAACGATTGAGCGAATAACAAAAGCCGATGCAGGCACGCCCCAAACAAACGCCATATAATAATAAGTGCTGTTATTGTTATATAAAAGCAAAAATACAAGTGCGCAAATTGTCCAAATGGCAAGCACGGCACATGATATAATCCCCCAATACAAAACTCGTTTTCTGGAGTTTAAAATCTTGGCTTGTTCGTCGGTGTGTTCTTCAATAAAATAGGAAAGCTCAACGCCGTAAAAAGTTGCAAGCGTTTGAAGTATTTCTAAGTTTGGCAGAACGTCTCCTTTTTCCCAGCGGGATATTGCATTGTCGGAATAATTGATTTTATTCGACAATTCCACCTGTGTTAAATTATGTTGCTTTCTAATTTTAACTAAATTAGAGCAAACTATCTCTCTAATATCTTTCATAACTTGATTATACAAAAAAAACAAACAAAAATCAACAAAATAGTGCAAAAATTAATAAATTCCCATTTTGTGGGAATTTAATTTTTCAATTCCACTTAAGCGTGGGGAATATTTTTTTAATTCCCTTTTGTATTTTTATTAAAAGTTTTATAATATTCTTAGTAAAAATAAGGTGGCAGATTATGGCAAAAGAAAAAAGAACTTTTTATGAGCTTAATTTATCGCAGGAAGTTGTTAAACTTCAATGTACTTACACGCTTTTTAAAAAGGTTGTAAATATTATCACTTCTGTTGAGGTTGATGGAGAGATTGATTTTGACCTTATGCAAACGGCATTTAACAGAGCCGTTGAGAGAAACGATTGTACAAGATTAAGGTTTGTTAAAAAAGGAAAAAAACTTTTGCAATACTTTGAGCCAAGCGTTGTTTATGATAATATTGCTCGACTTGAGTTCAAAACGAAAGAACAGCAAGATGCGTTTATACATAGTCAAACCAAAAAAGCAATTAAATATTTAAAAGGCGAAGTGCTAAACCCAACCTTTATCAAGACTTATGACGGTAAAAGCATGCTGTTTTTTAAGGTTTGCCATTATATTTTTGATATTTATGGTTTAAATTTGTTTATAAACGACCTTTTTGGTGTTTATGATGCGCTTTGTAAAGGCGAAGAGCTTCCAAATGAACCTAAAAAGTTTGAAGAACTTTTGAAAAAGGACCTTGAAACTAAATACGACGAGGAAACTAAAAAAGGGCATTACGAGTATTTTAGCAAGTTGTTCTCTTCTAACCCAGAGCCTTATTATGCTGGCTTTGACGGAATGTCTAACAAATACGTAAAAAAGGCGAGGGCAAAAAATCAGCGCCCTGTAAAGATGTTTTTTATCAAGAACGACACAAAGATTTATGGGCATAAGATAGAAAAGGAGCAGGTGGATAAGCTTGTAGAGTTTTCTAAGGAAAACGGCACTACTATTGCAAGCTTGCTTTTATATCTATACTCTGTCACCCAATCGAGAATGAACGGCGACGCTGAGTTCTTGCTTCCGCTAGAACTTTGCAACTTAAGGGATACGTTACTTGCAAGAAAGTGCGCAGGAACGAAGGTTCAATCGCTTAACGTTTTAACAAAGGTGGATAAAAACCTATCGTTTAAGGAAAATTTAGACTTTTTTGTTAAAGAGCAAAGCGAAAATTACAGGCATATCGGCATGAGCGATATGGAACATCAAGTATTATTACATAAAGTTTATAAAACGAGTATGATGACGACGTATTATTCGCTTGCATATTCGTTTATCCCTATCGAAAGCAGAGAGGGCGTTAAAGTCAACTTTTACTCAAACGGAAAGTGCGCTTTGCCTTGCTATGCTGCCCTTCTTTACGATTATAAAAACAGCGAGATTTTGGTCGGATATGACTGTCAAATTAAGCTTATGGATGAGCAAAACGTAAAGATTTTCCACCAAAACCTTATAAAATGTATTGACCAGGCTTTGGATAACCCACAAATGCTTATTAAAGACATAAAAGTTGACAAACAGGCATAAGATAAATATAATTTACGTAGGAGAAAGCATGAAAACAGAAAGACAGGCTTTAAGAAACACGCTCTTGAAAGACGGCGACTATAAAAGCACGAAAGAAGTGTTTTTAAGGCTTGCTAAAATGTATCCAGATACAAAAATTTTAGCAAATATAAGTGATGATGGCAAAGAAGTTGTATATCATACTTCAAAAGAAGTTCTTTGCGACATTGAAAAAGTGGGCAATGCTTTTTTAAGCTTAGGGCTAAAGGATAAGCACGTATCGATTATGGCTGATAACTCCTATGAGTATCTAATAACCGATATGGCAATCGTTGGGGGTTTAGGCGTGGTCACGCCAATCGATAAAGACGCTGACGGGGAACTTCTTATCACACTTCTAAACAAGTGCGAAGCAAATACTATTGTTTGTTCGTCTTTTGAGCTTAAAAAACTTGAAAAAATTAAAAAAGACTGCCCTTGCCTTGAGCATATTATAACCATTGATAGAAAGATAGACGGATATTTGTTTTTAGGCGAGCTTATGGCTCAAATAGATTTAAAAAAATCTAACGAATATAGAAATCTTGAGATAGACCTTGAAAAAACTTGCCAGTTATTATTTACTTCTGGCACTACGGGGCCAAACAAGCTTGTTGAGATTTGCCAAAGAAACATGGCGGCAAACATTATGAACTGTATTGACGTTATTAAATCATCGTCAAAAGAAAATACGTCTATGTCGATTTTGCCTATGCATCACGCAACTGAGATAAACACGCATATTCTTCCAAGAATAGCGTGCGCAAGGCTTACCTATATAAACGACAGTATGAAAACGATGATGGACAACATCAAAATTTTCAAGCCATACGTTATAACTATTGTGCCAATGATTGCAAATATGTTTTACAAAACCATTTGGCAAATGGCAAAAAAGAAAGGTATGGATGGTAAGCTTAAAAAAGGCATTAAACTTTGCAACCTTTTAAGAAAATTCGGCATAGATATTACCCATAAACTATTTAAGGACGTTTATGCGCCTTTCGGTGGCAACCTTGTCCAAATTGTTTGCGGTGGCGCTGCGCTTAATCCAGAAGTAGTAAAAGGCTTTTCGGAGCTGGGCGTGTTTATAGTCAATGGTTATGGCATAACTGAGTGTGGCCCGCTCGTTTCTATGAACACCGAAACTCTTTCTGAGGTTAAGTCAATCGGCAAAGCTTGCCCTAAGCTTGAAGTTAAGATAGATAGCCCTGATGAAAACGGCGTTGGAGAGCTTTGCGTTAAAGGCGAAAGCGTTGCTAAAGGATATTATAAAGACAAAGAAGCAACTGAAAGTGCGTTTGGTAAAGATGGATTCTTCCACACGGGCGATTCGGCGCTCATTGACAAAAAAGGAAGAATATTCTTATCAGGAAGAAAGAAAAACACAATAGTTCTAGAAAACGGTAAAAACGTTTACCCTGAAGAAATCGAGACCGAAATCATAAACTCTATCGACTATATTAAAGAAATAGTTGTGTATCAAGCCGACGTGATTGATAAAAATCTAACTAAAACAGTTATTTGCGCAGGGGTTTATATCGACAGCGAAAATGCTCAAACGTTAGAGAAAATAAAGCAAGATTTTATTGAAATAAACAAAAAACTACCTGTATATAAAAGAATTGCGTGCGTTGACCTAGTGGAAAGCGAATATGAAAAAACTTCAACACGAAAGATTAAAAGAGATGTTGCTGAAAAAAGACATACGCCAGATAAAGGAATATTAATTTAAGAGGAAAAATATGTCAGAAGAAAAAATATTAGTAGATTTAGAAGAAATTGTTTCAGATTATATTGAAATTGAAGATGCGTTGGATAAAAATTTGAGTCTTCAAGGGGATATTGGGCTTGACTCGTTTGGTTTAATCTCTATGATTTGCAAGATAGAAAGACATTTTAATATCAGAATCCCTGACCACGAATTTCCAAACTTCGTTCAACTTGGCGATTTAGTAAATTATATACATAATAATATGGTAATGGCATAAAAATGATAGGAATTGATATTGAAGAAGTAAAAAGAATAGAAGAGTTAATTGCAGACGCTGAGCATGCAAAAAAATTGTTTGCACAAGAAGAACTTGATTATGCAAACGCACGCCCTTTTCCTGCAATGCACTTAACTGGCTTTTTTTGCGCAAAAGAAAGTGTTGTTAAGGCGCTTGGTGGTGGCTTTATAAGAGAAGTTGTTGTTCTGCATAATGATTTTGGCAAGCCCTGCGTTAAGCTTTTAGGCAAAACAAAAGAGCTTTTGGGCGACAAAAAAATAGAGATATCTATATCTCATACAAAAACTTATGCAACGGCAATTTGCCAGATTGTTGAATAAAAAGACCTATTAAAGAATTTTAAAAAAATAAAAATTCAGTTCCGTGCTGTGTCGCCACATTATACTGCCTTGTTTAAGGGCTGAACTGAATTCTAACTATATTATATATATTCTTATAAAATCTGTCAATTATTTTTTAAGAAACAATAAAACTTTAAGCCCAAAACGAATTTTCGTTTTGGGCTTAAATAATTTAGGTAAAATTTAGCGAAAAACAATTATGCACCAAAGGTCTTTTTTATAGTAAAACTTTCTTTTTGTATTAGTGAAGAAAGATATTTTTCGATACCTGATGCAATTGTTTCAGCCATTTTATAAACTAAATTTAGACGAGTTAGATTAAAAAGGTTATAATTCTTATTAGATTTTCCTGCCACCACGCCGATAATGCTTATATCCCCTACTATTCCCAAGTTTTTATCAACGCCAAGTCCTGGCCTTAGCCCTTTGTTTAACACCCTAACAAGGCCTATATCACCTTCTTCGCCCACTGCCGCATCAATTGCAATTGATATTGAGTTTGGGTGCATTTGTTTAAGATATGTTCTAGCATATTCTACTTCCTTAGCTGTAATTGGAAAGTTAAGAGTTCCATATACGTAAGAGCCTACGTTGCGATTTTTTAAAAACGTTCCAACTAACGGCCCTAAACTATCGCCTAAAACCAAATCACTGCCTATGCAGATAAAAATTGGTCTTTTCCCATCTTTATTGCACTCAAGTAAAGATTGATATATGCCATCGGGGGCATATTTGCTAAATGTACTAAATGAAAATTCTTTGCTTTTCATAAAATTTATTTCCTATTATATTATAAAATTAACAAATTAACGTCATAAATGTTATTGTCATAAATTTTAAAATATATTCAAAATATTCATTAATGTTGAAAAAATATTTAAAATATGTTATCATAGTAAAAAACAAATAAAATATAAGGTGGCAAATGTTTTCTTTGGTGTTATCTAATCTTAGCGCCACCATAGACATTGTGGCGCTCGCACTACTATTAATAATAGCGCTTTATGGTTTAATTCAGGGATTTACAAAAACTTTTTTCTCTTTATTTGGCTCTGTAATTGCACTATTTTTAGCAATAGCCTTATCAACCCCTGTGATAAATTATTTGCAAGACAAGTTTTACGTCGTTTCAACCATGTCCAACAATATTTCTGGGCTTGTTCAAGATATATTCGGTAAAGACTTAATGCGAACGAAACTTTCTGGTGCTACGTCAAGCTTACTAAACGGTGCTGGCATAAGTGGTGCGTTAGTTAATATAATAATTTCAGTAAAAAATAAAAATGTTTATCCTGACGATGCAACAGTTGGTGACGTTGTGTGCCCTACTATTGCTTATTATATTGTGCTAATAATTGCTGTGGTTGCGTTATTTGTGTTAATAAAATTAATTTTCCGCATTATAAGCAAAATTGTTAAAAAAGCTTATAAAAGCAAGAGCATTGCTAGGGTTGATAGGTTTTTAGGGCTTGCATTAGGACTATTATACGGAATAATTGTTTCAGAATTAATTATTCTAGCAATAAGCGTTCTACCTTTTAGTTTCACCCAAAATATCTATATCGCTTTACAAAGTTCAAGCATTGCATCCTTTATTGAGGACATTAATCTTTTAGGGCTCTTAACGAAAAAAATAATCGATACAAATATAATAAACGTAATATTAAAGCTTTTATAAAAATACGCTAACGAAAATAATTAAAATTTTTATTAAAAGAACCATATACAATAAATAACATGGTTCTTTTTTATTTAAAAACAACTTAAATTTTAAAATACAACACAATAAAACACATGCAAATACTAATTTTTATTAACAAAGCATTATAAAACAAGAAATACTGAAAAAAACAAACAAAAAAACAAACGACCAGGTGTTTCACGTGAAACAAGCAATAAGTTTTATAAACTATCGTGTTTCACGTGAAACAATGTTTTATGTGATGTTCCACGTGAAACAAAAAGTATAAAACAATTAAAATTTTATTTTTTAAAGGTGTGTTTGAGAGAGAATTGGGTTAATTTTTTCCAAGAAAAATTTTTGACCATTCTGTCTCAAAGCGTTAAAATGACAATTTTTAAAAGGGTTAAATTTAACAAATATTTGTTGTTTTTGAAAGTATAGCGGTGTGTTATAAATAAAATTTTAATAAATTTTGATGACCGGGTAACATTTTGGTTTTGTTTTATAGCGTTGTTTAATGCATATAAACTATATATATTGCAATACATTTATATTTTTAGCAATGTTATACTGAGTGATTATGTTTAATTATCATTATTTTTTTGTTATAAATAATGATAACTTATTAAATTTGGTTAAAAAAATAACATGCGCTTAAATTATTG
>JAZNBU010000052.1:0-9941 GCA_045587245.1 Christensenellaceae bacterium | reverse complement strand
TATTTTGTGCAATTTTTTTATATCTATATTTTATGTTTTTTGAAATTTTATTTATATTTGTTTGCTTTTAGTAAAAAAAAATGATAAAATAAGCCTATTATAACAAAAGGAGTTTTTTTATGAATATTTGGCACGATATAGAAAGTAATAGAATTACACCAGAAGAATTTATAGCCGTAGTTGAAATTAGTAAAGGCTCAAAACAAAAATATGAAATGGATAAAAAGACAGGACTTTTACGTCTTGATAGAATATTATACACGTCAACACACTACCCAGCTAACTATGGCTTTATCCCACACACACTTGCAGAAGATAACGACCCATTAGACGTTTTGATTTTATGTTCTGAAAGTCTTATTCCTATGAGTTTAGTTAAATGCTATCCTATTGGCGTTATAATAATGAACGATAATGGCTCGGTTGATGAAAAAATAATTGCGATTCCTGACACCGACCCTAACTATAATACATATAAGAGCATACACGACCTTCCACAGCACATTTTTGATGAAATGCGCCACTTTTTCACTGTTTATAAACAGTTGGAATACAAAAACACAACTGTTGACGTGGCATCTGATAAGGATGAAGCTGTAAAGATTATCATTAAATCTATGGATAGTTATAAAGCTAATCTATATGAATTAACAGCAAAATAATCTTTAATAAAATAGCAAAAAGGTTCACTTTTTTGAAGTGAACCTTTTATTTTTTATTCTATATTATTTTGTTAAGCCATATTCTTTTGCCAAACTTTCAAATCCTGCGAGTGAATTTTTAATTCTATTATAATCAACGCAGTATGCAATTCTTACGTAGCCTTTAACGCCAAAATCATCACAAGGCACAACTAAAATTTCTTTTTGTTTTGCTTTTTCATAGAAAGAATATGCATCACCATCTGGACTTTTTACAAATAAATAAAATGCACCGTCTGGTTTAACACAATCATAGCCAAATTTAGTTAAACTAGTGTAAAGAAGGTCTCTATTTTTCTTATAAGCATCGATATTAACCTTTGCATCAATACACTTTTTAACAACTTGCTGGAATAAACTTGGTGCACAAACGTATCCAAGGCTTCTTCCTGCTCCACAAATTGCAAGATAAACGTTTTGACTATCTTCCATTACTGGATTTACTGCAATATAACCAATTCTTTCACCTGGGAGCGATAATGATTTTGAATATGAATAGCAAACCAAAGAGTTTTGGTAATAATTCATAAGGTATGGCACAAAAATATCGCCATAAACAAGTTCACGATAAGGCTCGTCGGCAATTAGATAAATAACTTTGCCGTATTCGGCTTGTTTTTTTCTTAAAATATCGCAAACTGACTTAATAACTTGCTCTGTATAAACAACGCCACTTGGGTTATTTGGCGAATTGATAATAACTGCTTTTGTTTTTGGCGAAATTTTGCTTTCAAAATCAGCTATATCAATTTGCAAATTTTCGTCTGGATTAGATATAACAAGTTCGCCCAATGCGTTTTGAACAAACACCCTATATTCAGTAAAGAAAGGTGCAAAAACAATACATTCATCACCTTGATTAACAACTGCTTTTAAGCAAATTGAAAGTGATGCCGCCGCACCACAAGTCATATATATATTATTTGGCGAAACACCAGCATTAAATCTTCTATTAATGTTTTCTGCAACTGCAGTTCTAACAGACAAATCGCCTTGTGCTGACGTATATCCGTGCAAAAGCGTTTGATTTTCACTTGCAAGAAGTTCTTTTATGCTATCGATAACTTCCTTAGGTGGCTCAACACTAGGATTGCCTAAACTAAAGTCAAAAACGTTTTCAGCACCGATTTGGCTTGCTCTAACTTTGCTATATTCAAAAATTTCTCTAATAATTGAACGCTTGCTACCAAGAGCATAAGAATTTTGATTATAATTCATTTTTTTCACCTATAAATTTAATAATTTTAACGCATTCTTATATAAAATGTTATCAATATCATCTTGTTTTAAACCAAGAGATTTTATTAATTCAACGCCTTTTTTAATATCAAACCAAGGACAGTCTGTTGCAAATAAAATTTTATCGCTACCGTGCTTATTTACAATATCAACAACCAAGTCTTTATCAACCTTACTAGTGGTAAAAGCTGTATCAAAGAGCACGTTTTCGCCACAAAGATTATCTCTTACTTCTTCCCAAAACTTATGTGCACCAAAATGTGCAAGCACAAACTTATCGTAATCGACTTCCTTTACAACCTTTAACGCTCTATCTACAGGACATCTTACAGGGTGACCCATATAACCATCATCAATACCAGAGTGAGTGACAACGATTAAGTCATATTTTGTAGCACACTTAATAATATCGATATATCTTTGGTCGTCAATGAAAGTTGCTTGATAATCTGGGTGAATTTTTATTCCTTTTATACCTAAGCTTTTAATTCTTTGCATCTTTTCATCGATGTCTTCGCACTCTGGGTGCATGCCAGCAAAGGAAATAACCTTTCTTTTTTCATCTTTGAACTGTTCATTTACCATACAAGCAAACTTTAAAACGCTTTCAAACTGAGATGCTTTTGTAAGCACAGGAAGCGCCACGGCAATATCAGCATCTGCACGCTTTAATGCCTCCACCATTCCATTTACAGTTCCATCAGTGTTCGGCGTATTACCAGATTTACTTGCAAGTGCACCAATAGTTGCGTTTGCTATCTTTTCAGGAAAAACGTGTGTGTGAAAATCAATAATCATAATATTAAAGTGTTGAAATATCTTGTGTTGACAATGTTTTTACGCCTTGCTTATTTAAAACGCTTTCAGCTTTTAAAATATCAGAAGTTTTTAAAACAACTGATGCTTCTTCACCATCTATAGATAAGCCGTACATATATTCAATGTTTACGTCATTATCAGAAAGAATTTTTAAAAGTTGTTGAAGCGAGCCAGATTGATGTGAAATTTTTAAGACTAAAACGTCTGTTAAAATTGTTGAAAAACCATCTTTTGCAAGCTTTTCTTTGCCGAGTTCTGGGTTGTTCACAATAAGTCTGAGCAAACCATACTCTGTTGTGTCTGCAAGGCTAAGCGATAATATGTTTACGTTATTTTCTTTTAAAACGTTTAATACTTCGCCAAGTCTACCTTGTCTATTTTCGATAAAAACCGATAATTGTTTTGCTACCATAATTTTCTCCTATCAATATATTAATATAATTTTCTCTTATCAATAACGTGAACGGCTTTGCCCTCACTTCTAACGAGTGTTTGTGGCTCTACGAGTTTAACCTTTGGATTAAGCCCTAAAGCTTGAGAGAGAACGTGCGTGATTTTCTTTGTTAAGCCCTCCAAAACTCTGATTTCGTCAGTATAATATTGTGGGCTAACTTCCACTTGAATTTCAAGAGTATCAAGATTGTTTACACGGTCAACAACAATCATATAGTGTGGTGAAACTTCCTTTACGTCAACAAGGGCTGCTTCTACTTGGCTTGGGAATAAGTTAACGCCACGAACAATAAGCATATCGTCAACTCTACCCTTAAATCTACTTATTCTAGCACTCGTTCTTCCACACTCACAAGTATCGTAATTGATGCTTGTAAGGTCTTTTGTTCTATATCTAATAAGTGGCAAACCTTCTTTTGTTAAGGTTGTGAACACCAACTCGCCCGTTTCGCCTGGTTTTTGAGTTTCAAAAGTAGCAGATGAAAGAATTTCTGGATAGAAATGGTCTTCGCAAACGTGAAGTCCTGCGTGGAATTCACAGTCACAAGCAACACCTGGGCCCATAACTTCGCTAAGTCCATAGATATCGTGAGCGCTGATATTTAGTTTTTGTTCAATTTCTTGGCGCATCTTTTCAGTCCAAGGTTCAGCACCACAAATTGCTTTTTTGAGTTTAATTTTATCAAGCAAGCCTTCCTGCTCTAAAAGTTCTGAAAGGTGCAATAAATATGATGGAGTACAAGCGATTGCTGTTGCGCCAAAATCAACCATCATTGTTGTTAATTTTTTAGAATTACCCGTGCTCATTGGAACAACCATTGCACCGAGTTTTTCTGCGCCATAGTGAGCGCCTAGTCCACCCGTAAATAAGCCGTAGCCATATGCAACTTGGATTACGTCGTTTTTTGTAACGCCACACATAGACATACATCTTGCAACGCATTCAGCCCAAGTATCAATATCATTTTTAGTATAACCAACAACGGTTGCCTTACCCGTCGTACCGCTTGATGCGTGAACTCTGACAATTTCGCTTTGAGGAACAGCAAAAAGCCCGAAAGGATAATTATCTCTTAAATCGTCTTTTGTTGTAAAAGGAAGTTTTGTAATATCTTCAATGCTTTTAATATCCTGAGGGACTAAACCTTTTGCTTGCATCTTTTTGCGATAAAATTCAACGTTATTATAAACGTAATCAACAAGTTTTACTAGTCTTTGACTTTGGAGAGCTGTGAGCTCATCTCTGCTCATGCACTCCATTTTTGAATTCCAAATCATTTTTCTCCCCTTATTTGTTAAATTCATATCCACTTAAAAAAGCTTTTTCATTTATTTCAATAGTCTTTTGTGGAACAGTTTTTCTAACAACTTCAAGCCACTCATCTTTACTAAAACCAATTTGCTTTGCAGACAAACCTAAAACAACTGAGTTTAATACCTTAGAATTGCCAAGTTCTTTAGCTATAGCCATACCGTCAATCGCAATGACCTTATGTTCTTTTTGTAATTCTTGAATAATATTTTCTGGATATGCACTTGCGCCGATAACAACTGTCATTGGGTCAATTCTGCAGTCGTTTACGATAATTACACCGTCTTTTTTAAGATAATGTGAATATCTATACGCCTCAAGTCTTTCAAATGCAATTAGAATATCTGCAGAGCCTTCTTCTACAACAGGCTCGTTAACGCTTTCGCCAAATCTAACGAAAGTGACAACGCTACCACCACGTTGAGCCATACCGTGAACTTCAGAAAGTTTAACGTCAAAGCCAGCATTAAGTGCTGTTTTTCCAATAATTCTGCTTGTTAAAAGCGTGCCTTGTCCGCCTACACCAACTACCATTATGTTTAACTGTTTCATATTACTTTTCCACCTTGTTTATAGCATCAAATTTACAATAACTCTTGCACAAGCCACAACCATTACACATAGATTCATCAATCTTAACTGTGCCGTCTGCTTGTTTTGTTATTGCTGGGCATCCGATTTTTAGGCACATACCACATTTTTTACATTTTTCTCTGTCACAAACACACTTATATGGGAATTTTTGACCTTTAAGAAGTGCGCAAGGTGCTTTTGCGATTATTACTGTAAGCGTGTCGCCATTTACGCTTTCTTTAATTGCACTTTCTAACGTTTTAATATCAAAAGCATCAATAGTTAAAACGTTATTAACGCCAACAGCTCTGCAAAGCACTTCCAAATCGATTGCATTAGTATCATCACCTTTAAGAGTTTTACCAGTTGCTGCGTGTTCTTGGTGCCCCGTCATGCCTGTCGTTCTATTGTCAAGAATAAGGACAGTACCTGTTGATTTGTTATACACCATACCAATTAGAGAGTTAATTCCCGTATGCAAGAAAGTTGAATCGCCAATAACTGCAACCCAATTCTTAACAAAGTCTTTACCTCTTGCTTTTTCAATGCCGTGGAGCGTTGAAATACTTGCGCCCATACAAAGTGTGCTATCAATTACGCCGAGTGGAGCAACAGCACCAAGCGTATAGCAACCGATATCGCCAGCAGCGTGAATTTTAAGTTTATTTAAAACTGAGAACACGCTTCTATGTGGACAACCTGGGCAAAGAATTGGAGGACGATTTGGTGAATCCTTCTTTTCAAAAACAACTTCATCAATGCCAAAAAGTGCCTTCTTTAACATATTCGCACTATATTCACCTTGACGAGTAAATAGTTCTTTACCTTTAACGTCATACCCCCAAGATTTAACTTGTTCTTCTATAACAGGCTCAAGTTCTTCAAAAATATAAACCGTATCTACTTGGGCTATAAAATCTTCAATAAGTTTTTTAGGAAGTGGGTTCACAAGTCCAAGTTTTAATACACTTGCATTTGGGCAAACTTCTTTAACGTATTGATATGCAATACCACTTGTTATAAAGCCGATTTTCTTATCAAGAATTTCAATTTTGTTTATAGGAAAATTACAGCCGTCTTCAGCCAATTTATTATCCCTCGCCTCAACAACTAAGTGTCTGCCGATTGCCGATGCTGGCATCATAACGTATTTTCTTACGTCACGATTATAATCTTTATCACTAACTTCAACCCTATCGCTTAGCTTAACAACGCTTTGAGAGTGAGAAAGCTTTGTTGTTGTTCTAAGTATTACAGGTGTATCGTATTTTTCGCTTAGTTCATAAGCAAATTTAACGAATTCTTTTGCTTCCATGCTGTCAGATGGTTCAACAACAGGAATATGTGCTGCACGAGCAATCATGCGTGTATCTTGCTCGTTTTGTGAACTTGCAAGACCTGGGTCGTCAGCAACAACTAAAACTGCACCACCATTTACACCCGTATATGAAAAAGTATATAATGGGTCACTTGCAACGTTAAGACCAACGTGTTTCATACATGCAAGGCTTCTAACTCCTGAAAACGATGCGCCGAACGCAACTTCTGTTGCAACTTTTTCGTTTGGTGCCCACTCAGTATAAACTTCGGCATACTTAGATAAAAATTCGCTAATTTCTGTGCTTGGTGTTCCAGGATATGCACTTGAAACCTTTACACCAGCTTCATACACGCCACGAGCAATGGCTTCGTTTCCGAGCATTATAATTTTTTCGTTCATTTTATTTTCCTCTTAAATCTTTTATTCTTTTTGCTTTACCTTCAAATCTTTGAAGAGTGTTTGGTGATTCTAGCTTAATTTTAGCATCTAAACCTAAAACTACTTTTAATTTATTTCTAACTGCGTTTGAAAGTTTTTCAAGCACACCAAACGAATCTGTTGATTGGGCAAGTTCTACTCTTATTTCAAGCTTGTCCGTATAACCTTCTCTTGTGACGACAATTTCATAATGCGGTCCTAATTCGTCAAAACTTAAGATTACTTCTTCAATTTGACTTGGGAATACGTTTACGCCACGTATTTTAAGCATATCGTCGCTTCTGCCAGAAAGGTTTTCCATTCTGCAAAAGGTTCTTCCACACTTACAAGGTTCATAAAAAAGTCTTGTTATATCTTTTGTTCTATATCTAATCAGCGGAATTCCTTCCTTTTTTATACAAGTAATAACAAGTTCACCCTTTTCACCAGCAGGTAAAACCTCTTCGGTCACAGGGTCAATAATTTCTGGGATAAAATAGTCTTCGTTTATGTGCATACCACAAAGCTGTTCACACTCACCAGAAACACCTGGCCCCATAAGTTCACTCATGCCATAGTTTGAAGTGACGAGCATATCTTTTCCCCACGCTTTATACATTTCTTCACGCATAGCATCGGTTAAAAGCTCGCTACCAACAAGACCAATTTTAACGTTTAAGTCTTTAGCAGGGTCAACGCCCATTTCTCTTGCAACTTCAGCAAGTCTAAGTGCATATGACGGAGTTGCAACTAAAAGCGTTGTTCCAAAGTCTTTCATATACATAATTTGCTTTTCTGAATTACCCGTTGAAGACGGAATTATAGTAGCGCCGATATTTTCTAAACCGTAATGAAGACCTAGTGCACCTGTAAACATTCCGTATCCAAAACATATTTGAGCAACGTCATCAGCTGTTGCCCCGCCCATACAAGCGATACGAGAAACGCATTCAGTCCAAACCTTAAGGTCATTTTCTGTATATCCAACAACAGTTGGTTTGCCAGTTGTTCCACTTGAAGCGTGAATTCTTACAAGTTTATTCTTTGGAACTGCAAATAGCCCAAAAGGATATGTGTCTCTCATATCCTGCTTTGTCACAAAAGGCAATTTTTTTAGGTCATCAAGCGACTTTACGTCTGATGGAACAATGCCTTTATCAACCATTTTTTGTCTGTAATAAGGAACAGTTTCATAAACTCTTGCTACAGTTTCTTGCAATCTTTCAAGTTGAATCTTTTCAATTTCACACCTAGAAAGAGTTTCTTCCTTTGACCAAATCATATTATCTCCTTAACATCAAACTAGGCAGTTTGATTATTTTCTATCTTTTCAAAAGCATTATCTAAAACTTGGCTATCAAGTTGCTTTGTAAACAAGCTTATAACAAAGGTCAGTATCATTGAACTTGCCATACAAATAACGCCAATAAGTGGCGAACAGTTTATACCTGTTTGCAAAACTACACCAAAAGTGCCTGTGCATCCATTTTTAACGTAACCAAATACGAAAATTAAAACAACAGTAAGAACAAGTGAAGTTGTCATTGATATCCAAACGGCGCTTTTTGTCACTTTTTTCCAAATAAGACCTAACACGTATGGCCCTATAAAACAGCCTGCAAGTGTGCCCCAGCTTAAACCCATTAAATATGCAATCGCTGAAATATTATATAAGTCGTTTAGTATTGCCAAAACAACCGAAACAAGAATAAACACTAGACATAAAACACGCATTATGATATTAACTTTTTTATCGTTCGCATCTTTATTGATAAAGCCTTTATAAAGGTCAATTGCAACGACGGAAGCACTTGAAAGCGAAACTGACGAAAGCGTTGACATACTTGCTGAAAGTATTAAAACAGCAATCAAACCAAGAAGCCAAGGCTGACCTAGGAGTTTTAACATTGTTGGAACAACGTCATCAGGACCAACGCCATTTAAATGGTCAGAAAAACCACCAAGTTGGCTTAATCCACCCACAAAATAAGCGCCAAAACCGATAATTAAAGCAAAAACCGTGCTTACTATCATACCTTGGTTTATAGCTCTATCATCTCTTACCGTGTGATATTTATGTATTGTTTGTGGCAGAGCCCACACACCAAACGACGTTAAGAGTATTAATGAAATAAGCGAAACAGTATCTCCAAAAAGTCCTTGTTTTTCATTACTAAACGTAAACCAGTTAAGAGAAGATATATCCCACTCAACGTATTCGCTTTTAAGAAAGAATACAACCATTAAAATAACGCCGATTAGCATTATAATTCCTTGAATAAAATCGGATAGTGCCGTTGCAAAATAGCCACCAAAGAATAAATAAAGTGCCGTTATTCCTGCTAAAGCAAGCATAATTATCCAGCCATCTATCCCAAAAACCATTTCAAACAAATTGCTAAGCCCATTATATACCGAAACAGAATATGGAATTAAAAATACGAATATAATAATCGCCGAAAACAATTTAATATTTTTGCTATTATACCTTTTTTCAAAAAATTCCGGCATAGTTTTAGTATTTAATCTATGCGTCATAACCTTGGTTCTTTTTGCAAGGACTTTCCACGCAAAAAGCGCCCCTAAAAATGCATTTCCTACGCCAATCCATGTTGCCGCTAATTGATAAGCCTGACCGAACTTGCCTGCATAACCGATAAAAATAACTGCTGAAAAATACGTTGTGCCATATGCAAACGCACTCATCCAACCATTAAGACCTTTTTTACCTGCCATTAAAAAGTCGCTAACCGACTTTGAACGATTTTTTGTGTATATAGTAATCGCAACCATAGATATTACATATAAAATCAAGATTATATACGCAACAATCATTAATATAGCCTCCAAATAAAAAACCGCCACAAACACGTGACGGCATAAATTCTATAATTAATTCATTTTACACCGCACACAAAAAGATTATTATCTAAAATAATAATAAAACAAATTGTATTCACGATAGTAAAGTGATAAATTTCTCATAGCAAACCTCTATTTATATTCTAACATATTATATACCTTTAAATAACCAAAGTCAACTGAATACATACAAAAAACCGAGTATTTATCTAATTTTCTGACAAAAATTAAAAACTATCTATTT
>JAZNBU010000051.1:0-5956 GCA_045587245.1 Christensenellaceae bacterium | reverse complement strand
GATTACTTTACATTTGTCGCACATAGGCTTTACAGATGGTCTTACTTTCATTTTGATATCTCCTTTGGAATTCGTTTATGTTTTTAGTTTTTGCTTCGCCAAATTATTCTACCTTTTGTCAAGTCATAAGGGCTCATTTCTAGTTTTACACTGTCACCAGGTATTATCTTGATATAGTGCATACGAAGTTTTCCTGATATATAAGCCGTTATAATATGTCCGTTAGATAATTTAACCGTGAAAGTCGCGTTTGGTAATGCTTCTACTATCACGCCTTCAGTTTCTATAACATCATCCTTTGACACAAACTTAATCCTCCTGTAATTTTTGTTTTTGGGCTGTTATTAGTTTATGCAACCTCTTGTTAGAAACTAACTGCCCCTGTTTTATATTCTCTGCAAGCTCATTAAAACCTGCAGTTAATATTACTTTAATATGTTTTATATTTTTGGTTTTAGGACTTGATATTTTATGTGTTTTTCCGTCTATTATTAAAACTTTTGATTCTTCAACTTCTAACACTAAATAAATTTCGTTTTTATCTCGCCCCGTTAATGAAATAACCAAATCACCAACTTGAATAGGTCTATTCATTTTAACACCTAAAGCGTTAATATCTCAACACCGCTATCCGTTATTGCAACGGTGTTTTCGTAATGCGCTGATGGAAGTCTATCACGAGTGACAACGCTCCAACCGTCTCTTAGAAAATCTACTTGATACGTGCCCATATTAATCATAGGCTCTATCGCAATAGTCATGCCTTTTTTAAGGCGAATACCCGTCCCCTTCTTGCCATAATTTGGCACCGATGGGTCTTCATGCATTTCTCTGCCTATTCCGTGTCCTACAAGTGCTCTAACAACTGAATATCCATTGCTCTCCGCATGTGACTGAACGTAATATCCAATGTCGCCAAGTGGTGTGCCGTCCCTCAAATGCTCAATAGCTTTGAAAAAACACTCTTCTGTTGTTTTGACAAGTTTTCTCTTTTGCTCGGATACGTTTCCGACCATAAACGTTCTTGCTGCATCACCATGCCAACCGTTATATATAACTCCGACGTCAATTGAAACTAATTGTCCGTCTTTTATTATAGTTTCGTTGTTCGGTATGCCGTGCACAACCATCTCGTCAATTGATGCGCATATAGATGCTGGATAGCCACCATATCCTAAAAATGAAGGAGTTGCGCCACACGACTTAATGTAATCAAAAGCAATTTTATCAAGCTCTTTTGTTGTCATACCGACTCTAATTGATTTGCCGAGAAGGTCTAAAACGTTTTTCGTTAGCCTGCCACTTTCTCGCATACAATTAAGTTCGGCATCAGTTTTAATATTAATCATTTAACCTAAAACCTTTACAATCTCGCCAAAAACTTTGTCTATTTCTTGATTACCATCGACTGTGCGTAATTTGTTTTGCAAATTATAATGCTCTACCAACGGTGCTGTTTGATTTTGATAAACATTTAATCTTTCTTTGACTGTTTCAGCATTATCGTCTTTTCTAATAACTAATTTAGCACCACAGTTTGGGCAAATGTCTGTGTTTCCAATGAAGTGAGTGTGAAACGAACCTTTACATTTTTGACAACTTCTTCTGCCCACAATCCTGTGTTCTATTTTTTTAATGTCAACGTCTATATTGATGACAATATCAGGTGCTAAAATTTCGTCAAGTGCTTTGGCTTGCGTTAGATTTCTTGGAAAGCCATCTAACAAATATCCACCTTTGCAGTCTTCTTTAGATAATCTATCCTTAACAACTTCTATTGTGAGGTCGTCTGGACACAAATTACCCATGTCCATAACTTTTTTTACTTTAACGCCGAGTGGTGTTTGATTTTTTATGTGTTCTCTAAATATCTCGCCTGTTGAAATATGTGGCAAATTATACTTTTCAACAATTAAACTTGCTTGTGTTCCTTTGCCACTACCAGGTGCGCCAAGTAATATTATTTTCATAACGTTATTATTTCAAAAACCCTTTGTAATTCTTCATCATTATTTGTGATTGCAGTGCTTGTTCAAATTCAAGTGCAACTGAAACAATAATTAAAAGTCCTGTTGCGGTAAATACGCTTGCTAAGCCCGCACCACCGATTGCTTTAAAAATAATCGTTGGAATCAATGCTAAGAGTGCTAGGAATATTGCTCCGAAAAGTGTAATTCTGTTAGCAACTCTCTTTAGGTAGTCTGCCGTAGGCTTACCAGGTCTTGTTCCTGGGATAAAACCACCATTGCCTTGAATACTCTTACTTATATCATCAGGATTAAACTGAATTTGATTATAGAAATAAGAGAAGAACAATATTAATAAGCAAAGTAGTACAATATAGAGCCAGCTTTCAGTTCCCACGTTTCTTGACCACCAAGACGTTGGCCAACCAAGAAGGTTAACGATTAAGTCTGGGAAACTCAAGATTGAGAACGCAAAAATCAATGGCATAACGCCAGATGAATTTACCTTGATAGGAATATGTGTTGATTGGCCACCATACATCTTTCTGCCCTTAACTTGCTTTGCGTACTGAACAGGAATTTTCCTTTCAGCGCTGTCAACTGTGACAATCGCACCAAAAATTAAGATTGCAACAAGGACAAAGCCGATAAGTTGCCACATAGACGTAAGCGCTGTTGCTTCAACAAATAAACCTGATATCATAGTTGAAATTGTTGTACCAGCTGATGATAAAATACCTGCAAAAATCAAGAGTGAAATACCATTTGAAACACCATAGTCGGTGATTCTTTCGCCTATCCACATCGTGAGTGCAGCACCTGACGTATATACAATTACCAAAAATGCATAACTAAGGAATCTTGAGAATCCTTCTTCACCAAATAATTGGTTGAATTCGATACCGCTCTCACCAAACGTGACTAAAATACCAATTGCTTGTGCAATTGCAAGGAAAAGTGTTAAGATTCTTGTGTAAGTGCTTATCCTTCTCCTTCCTTCTTCACCTTGTTTGCTCAATCTTTCAAGTGCTGGAATACCAACAGATAAAAGTTGCATTATAATTGATGCGTTAATATAAGGTCCGATACCCATAGCAAAAAATGTACCATATTGAAGCGCACTTCCTGATACGGCGTTCATAATTTGTAAGAAAGAATAATTATCCAAACCTTCAAAAATTGTAACGCCCGGTACTGGAATATAACAACCTAATCTATAAACAAAGATTAATGCGATTGTTATTAAAATCTTATTTCTTACTTCCTTTATTTTAAACGCATTTATTATTGTTTGAAACATTTTGCCCTCCTTAATGTTAGTGGGTATTAGATTTGTTCAACTGTTCCACCAGCTTTTTCAATTGCATCTTTTGCTGATGCTGAAAAACTTGCTGCTTTTACTGTAAGAGCTTTTGATAACGTTCCGTTGCCTAAAACTTTTAAGCCGATACTGCCCTTGATAACTTTTATAAGTCCTTTTTCGTTAAGAACTTGCATATCCACTACTGAGTTTGCTTCAAATCCTTCTAATACTGAAAGATTTACAATACTATATACTTTCTTGAAATGGTTGTTGAAGCCACGCTTTGGAACTCTTCTGATTAAAGGCATTTGACCGCCTTCAAATCCTGGACGAACGCCACCGCCACTTCTTGCCCATTGTCCTTTATGTCCTTTACCACTTGTCTTGCCGAGGCCTGAACCAATACCTCTACCAAGTCTCTTTGTTTCTCTTGTTGAACCAATGGCTGGACTTAATTCACCTAATCTCATTTTATTACTCCTTAATTTAGTAAACTTAAATTATGCTTAAATCTTTTCTACTTTCAAAAGATAACCAACTTTTTTAATCATACCGAGTATGCAAGGGTTTTCTTCGTGGATACGGAAAGAATTAATCTTTTTAAGTCCTAATGCCTCTACAACTTTCTTATGTTGAGGTAAACAAGCTATCGTGCTTTTTACAAGTGTCACTTTTATTTGTGCATATTCTGTTTTCTTTGCCATAAAAGTATCCTCCTTAACCGTTTACTTCTTCAACGGACTTGCCGCGAATTGCTGCTATTTGTTCTGCTGTTCTTAATGATTTAAGACCTGCGAGAGCTGCCTTAACACAATTGATTTTGTTGTTTGTGCCGTGTGACTTCGTTCTGATGTTTGTAATACCTACTGCTTCCATAACTGCACGTACTGGACCACCAGCGATAACACCGGTACCTTCGTCAGCTGGCATCATAAGAACTAAACCACTACCAAATCTTCCAAGTACTTCGTGTGGGATACTTGTGCCTTTAAGCGCAACTTTGAACATGTTTTTCTTTGCTCTTGCAGTTGCCTTATCTATTGCTTCTGGAACTTCCTTTGCTTTACCCATTGCGCAACCAACTTTGCCTGCGCCGTCTCCAACGACAACGAGTGCAGCAAATCTCATATTTCTACCACCTTTAACAGTCTTTGTGACACGATTAACGCAAATTAACTTTTTAACTAATCCGTCATTTTCTTCTGCTTTTCTTGGTGCTTTACTATTTTCTCTTGCCATTTTGTTTTCTCCTTGTTTTATTAGAATTCTAAGCCACCGTTTCTTGCGCCGTCTGCTAAGCTAGCAACACGACCGGTATAAAGATAACCACCTCTGTCAAAAACAACTGCGTTTATCTTCTTTGACTTTGCCTTCTTTGCAAGAAGTTCACCAACAGCATATGCTTGAGCCTTCTTGTCTTTGCCTTCAAAAGTTCCTTTGATTTCCTTGTCAAGCGTTGATGCTGTGACTAAGGTATTTCCATTGACGTCATCGATGAGTTGAGCATAGATGTTTGTTAAACTTCTATATACTGAAAGTCTTGGAGTTTCTGCTGTACCCTTAACTTTTGCTCTAACTCTCTTGTGTCTTTTTAATCTGTCTTTGTTTTTATTGATTTTTGTAATCATAGTTTTACTCCTGTTTAATAACTTTTCGCGCTCAAAAACGCACTCAGCAGACGCACTAAACTTCAAGTGCGCCCACTAAAAGCCCTTTAAATCTTAGCCTTTTGCACCAGCAGCTTTACCAACCTTTCTTTCGATTACTTCATCGCTATAACGAATTCCGTATCCGTGATATGGTTCTGGTTCTCTATAACCTCTGATAATTGCTGCAAATTGACCAACTTTTTCTTTGTCGATACCACTTACTGTAATTTCAGTTTGTGATGGACAATCAAGTGTGATGCCGTCAATTTCTTCTACTTCAACCGGATGGCTGAAGCCGATGTTCATTACAATTTTCTTGCCTTGTTTAGCAACCTTCCAACCTACACCGTTTACGATTAAGCTCTTTTTGAAGCCTTCTGTCACGCCTTTAACCATATTTGCACAAAGTGCTCTGTATAAGCCGTGTTTTGCTTTTGTTGTGCCTTCATCGTTTGCTCTTGTGAAAACAACTTCATTATTTTCAATGTTTGGTGTAATGATTGGGTCGTAAGCTTGTGATAACGTGCCTTTTGGACCCTTAACAGTTAATACGTTGTCTTGTGCAACTACTGTAACGCCAGCAGGGATAGTAATATGTGCATTTCCTATTCTTGACATAACTTTTTACCTCCTACCAAACGTAAGCGAGAACTTCCCCGCCTTGGCGAGCAAGTTTTGCTTGCTTACCTGTCATTATACCTTTGCTCGTTGAAAGAATTGCAATACCTAAGCCACCGAGTACTTGTGGGATTTCATCAGCGCCAACGTATACTCTAAGACCAGGCTTACTAACTCTCTTAAGACCTGTAATTACTTTTTGATTACCTTCGTATTTGAGAGTAATCTTAATTGTGCCCTGTACACCTTCAATAATTTCTACATTAGAGATATAACCCTCTTTAAGAAGAATATCTGCAATTGCTTTCTTTGTATTGGATGCAGGAATTTCAACTGTTTCATGCTTTGCATTAAGAGCATTTCTTACTCTTGTAAGCATATCTGCAATAACGTCTGTCATTTCTTTTATCCTCCTTTAC
>JAZNBU010000050.1:0-2604 GCA_045587245.1 Christensenellaceae bacterium | reverse complement strand
TTTAGCGATTTCTACTACAGCTGGATAAACTTCTTTTTCGATAAGTTCAACTGTCTTTTCAAGGTTAATGATATGAATACCATTTCTTTCGCCATAGATGTACTTTTTCATCTTTGGGTTCCATCTTCTTGTTTGGTGACCGAAGTGAACACCTGTTTCAAGAAGTTGCTTCATTGTAATAACTGCCATAATATTTACCTCCGTTATTCCTCCCCAACGCCGTTTATTTTGGAGTTACATTTCCACCGACTAAATTTTTTTATGGAAACACGAAAACCCCACTTGCGATTGGGTGTGAATTTTTGCTTGTATATTTTAGCATAAAACCCTATATAGTGCAAACGTTTTTATAGGGTTTTTAAACTTTTTTTATCTTTTTTGCCTATTTTTATATTTATAATATAAATACTTGCTTTTGAAAAAAATTGTCCCCAAGCATTTTCGCTTAGGGACGTTGATTTTAGGTTTTATTAAACTCTGATTGGCTTGCCAACCTTTTCTTCGCAGTGCTTTATAAGTTCTTCTACAGTCTTGCCACTAACTGACATGTCGTAGAATTCACAAATTAAGTCAGTCATTTTGCCGTTATATTCAGAGTATTTTTCTAACGTTTTCTTTGCGCCGTTTTCTTTTGCAAATGCGCATAATTCTTGGCTTCTTTCATCTCCTTCAGGAGCAAAACGCATGCCGAGAGCAACGCCAAGACACAAATATTCGCAATTTACGTTATGCTTTTCAGCAAGGTTGATTGCACCGATAAGTCTATCGTTTGAACTAAGTTTTCTAATTGTATCTTTACCAACTCTTGCAACCGTGTCGCCAAGAGCAACGTTAGAGAAACGGTAAAGTAAGTTTTGTGCGTGAGAGATAAGGCTTTCGATTTCAACACCGTTTTCTTTTGCAACTGCCATTGCTGATTGACAAAGAGCGTTAAATGCAACGCATTTAATATCATAATCGCCAACAGCTTGATAGATGTATTCATAATTTCTTTGATAACCTAAGTATGCGCAGAGTGCATGGCTCATGTTGTGCATAAAGAGTTTTCTTTGAATAAATAAGTTAAATGGAGCAAAAGGATATAAGTTTTTAACTTCTGGAATTTCGCCCTTGAATGCATCTTTATCAACAGGTAAAATGTTGTATGGTTCAACACAAACTCTAAGTGGGTTGCCTTGTTTCTTTTCTTCTGTCATAACAGGAACCATTCTGCCGATACTTGCTTCAACAAAGCCAACTTCCTTGTCAATTCTATCTGCATATTCTGGAATTTGTTCTTTGATTAAGCCTTTAAGGAAATGGTCTGCACCGATTAAGTTTTCACAAATAATGATATTGAAAAAACCTGCATTTCTTTCAAAACGTTTCTTTAAGCCCAAAGCAATAGGTTTTGCAATGAACTTTAACACGTTAACGCCGATTGCTGTTGCCATGATATCACTTGTTGCAATTTCTTCTGAAACAAGTTCAACGTCCGTTCCGTCAATGCCGAAAACGTTTTTAACAACGTCTTCCGTCACACCTTCAGTCGTCACGATTTCAACAGGATATTCCTTGTCTTGATTAAGTCTTGCAATAACTTCTTTATTGATATCAATAAAGCCAACTGAATAACCACTTTGTGAGAACAATTGACCGATAAAACCTCTGCCGATATTGCCTGCACCATACATAATAAATTTTTTCATATCTACCCTCGCTAAATATAAATATCTAATGTAAATAATGGCTAAATGCCACTAAAAGTTATTATAGCACAATCTTTTTTGTTTGGCAAACAAAAATTTATCCTTAGCACCACTTTTTCTAAATTATAAACTCGCATACAAAAAAGGTGACAACTTATTTGTTATCACCTTTTGTTTTTAGATATTAATAGAGTTTTGTGAATTCGTAATCTGGGTCAATACCCAATTTCTTTAATGCTTCGTCTTTTCTCTTTTTGATGTCGCCATCTAAAGCATCAAAGTAGTTGTTGCCTTCTGTGTCGATATCAACGATAAATGGTCCTAAGTCTTTAACTTTAAAGAACCAAGAAGCTTCGATACTGCCGAGTTCATCAAATAGATGCACGTCTTGAACTTCGATAGAGTCAATCCAAAGGTTTGGACTAACTGAACGTGGTGAACAGTGAACGCACTTCATCTTCTTCATCATTTCAGCAGTGCTCTTGCCCATTGTTGTTTTACCGATAATCATCTTTAATTTCCAGTTTTCAACACTCTTAGCACCCCATTTT
This sequence comes from Christensenellaceae bacterium, assembly GCA_045587245.1. Taxonomy (GTDB): domain Bacteria; phylum Bacillota; class Clostridia; order Christensenellales; family Borkfalkiaceae; genus UBA1259. Next base: position 365 of record JAZNBU010000050.1, on the reverse strand, counting down.
TCAAATCTGATGCTTGATGTTGGCATAAAAGATTTAAGTGACCATTTGCCATTTTCCTTAACGATGATTGGACCATTGTGAATTAAAACGTTTCTATCATCTGTTGAGAATGGAAGTTCGTGACCTTCGTCAAAAATATACTTATGTAATCTTGAACGGCAAGTGAAAACTTCACCGCTAATATATATTGTATCGCCGAGCTTTAATTGTTCAATATCCTCGTTTTTAAGAGGAGCTTGTAAATGATATTCTGCCATATTTATTACCTTCCTTCAAACCAATTTGGACTTGACATTGCTGTCACTTTTCCATCTGCATCAATTCTTGATGATGCTCTACGAGCAACCATACAGTTTGTACTTGTT
>JAZNBU010000049.1:0-10132 GCA_045587245.1 Christensenellaceae bacterium | reverse complement strand
GTCTTCCAGAAGGTCAAATGGGCAACAGCGAAGTTGGTCACCTTAATATGGGCGCAGGAAGAATAGTTTATCAAGAACTAACAAGAATAACAAAGTCAATCTCTGACGGTGACTTCTTTAATAACGAAGAATTTTTATTCGCAATAGAAAATGCAAAGAAAAACGGCAAAAAGCTCCATCTTTATGGTCTACTTTCGGATGGTGGCGTTCACAGCCATATCACGCATCTTTATGCGCTTATCAAACTTGCAAAAATGCAAGGTCTTGACAACGTTTTTATTCACTGCTTTTTAGATGGAAGGGACGTTTCTCCAACAAGTGGTGCAGACTTTATTAAGGATTTACAAACTGAAATTGACAAACTCGGTTTTGGCACAATCGCATCGGTTGGTGGCAGATACTACGTTATGGACAGAGATAATCGTTGGGACAGAGTTGAAAAGGCTTACGACATGATGACAATGGCAAAAGGCGAGCTCACAGAAGACGCTGAAAGTTACGTTAGAGCATCTTATGAAAAAGGAACAACAGACGAATTCGTTATCCCAGCACACGTTGTTAAGAACGGCAAACCTGTCGGCTTAATTGAGGCGGGGGACAGTATCATTTTCTTTAACTTCCGCCCTGATAGAGCAAGACAAATCACAAGGGCAATGAGTCAAAGTGAATTTGACGGATTTGAAAGAAAAACAGGTTTTTTAAATCCTACTTACGTTTGCTTCACAAGATACGATGCAAGTTTTGAAAATGTTAAAATTGCATTTAAACCACAAGTTTTAACAAACACACTTGGTGAATATATCTCATCGCTTGGTCTAAATCAACTTAGAATTGCAGAAACCGAAAAATACGCTCACGTAACGTTCTTCTTTAATGGTGGCGTAGAAAAACCAAACGAAAACGAAGATAGGGAACTTATCGCATCACCAAAGGTTGCAACGTATGATTTGCAACCAGAGATGAGCGCAGTAGAAGTGACTGAGCGTGCTATAGAAAAACTTGACAGTGGTAAGTATGACGTTATGATATTAAACTTTGCAAACTGCGATATGGTTGGCCACACAGGCGACTTTGATGCGGCAGTTAAGGCAGTTAAAACTGTTGATGCGTGCGTGAAGAAAGTGGTTGATAAGATTTTATCACTCGGTGGCATGGCAATTATCACAGCCGACCACGGCAACGCTGATAAAATGCAAGAAGAAGACGGCTCTCCATTTACAGCACACACAACAAACAAAGTTCCACTAATAGTTGTTGGCAACGACGTTAAGGATATTAAACTTAGCGAAGGTGGAATTTTAGCAGACGTTGCACCAACTCTCTTAGATTTAATGGATTTGCCAATTCCACAAGAAATGAGTGGCAAAAGTTTGATTATTAAATAAATTTACTAAAAAATAGTTGAAAAAATTGATTTAGTGTGGTATAATCAATACCGTAATGTTTAAATCGCATCTTTTAAGGAGATAATTATGAATATGTTAGCAATGCTTATGGCTTCAAGTGAAAAATGGACTATATGGCACGATTATATTAAATATATAGTACTTGCAATTATGGCAATATGTGCAATATTTATCATACTCGTTGTATTATTTCAACCAGGCAACTCATCAGGTGTAAGTGCACTTGGTGGACAAACAGAAACGTTTTTAGGCAAAAACAAGAGTAAAACTTTTGAACACAAAATGAAGAAATTAACAGTTGTTGCAAGCGTGATTTTTGCAGTTTTATGTATCAGTTTTGCAATTGTATTCTATTTTGCTAAATTAGCTTAATTATAATTGTTAAAAATGTTAATTTTGGTGGTTGGCTAACGCTTAACCACCTTTTTTTATAGGCTCTGTCACATATCAATTTTTTGCGACAAAGCCTTATTAAGGATATGTATGGCAAGAGAAATTATTGAAGGAAAATTACAGGGTAATGAGAGGGGTTATGCTTTTTTAATCCCCACTGATGAAACCTTAGAAGATTATTTTATTCCACACTCAGATTTAAGGGGCGCAATGCACGGAGACACGGTTATTGCAGAGCGCACCCGTGGGGAAGGCGTGCGCACCACGGCACGTGTTTTAAAAGTTGTAAGCCGTGGCATCACAGAGCTTGTAGGAACTTATTTTTCGCATAAAACCGGTGGGTTTGTTTGCCCTGATGACAAAAAATATTTTAACGATATTTACGTGCCTTTTTCTAAAGGCTTAAGGGCTAAATCAGGCGATAAGGTTGTTGTGAAAATCATCTCTTATCCAAAAAAGCAAAACCCAGAAGGAATAATAAAAAAAATACTCGGTCGCCAGTTTGAAAAAAAAGCAGAGTTAAAGTCAATTTTATTTAATTACGACTTGCCCGAATATTTTACAATGGAAACGATTGATGCCGTAAATGATTATAAGCCATTTTCGGCAGAAAATTTAGGCGCTAGAAAAGATTTTCGAGGCTTAATAACAATGACAATCGATGGCGAAGACGCAAGGGATTTTGACGATGCAATCTCAATTAAAAGGCTTAAAAACGGCGACTTTGAACTCGGTGTGCATATCGCAGACGTCACACATTACGTAAAGCAAAATGATGCCGTGGATAGAGAGGCTTTTGCTAGGGGGACGAGCGTTTATTTCCCTGAAAGGGTTATCCCAATGCTTCCAGAAAGGCTTTGCAACGACCTTTGCTCGCTAAAAGAAAAGGTAGATAGACCAACGCTATCGTGCATTATGACGGTTGGGAAAGACGGCAAGGTTAAAGCTTATGAAATTTGCCCATCTGTAATAAACAGCAGTGCCCGTATGACCTATACTAACGTGCAAAAAATCTTAGACGGCGATAAAAAACTTATCAAAAAATATGCTGACATACACAAAGAAATTTTGCTTATGGATAAGCTTGCCGATATTTTAATCGAAAGGCGAGATATAAACGGCAGTGTAGACCTTGACGTTAAAGAAAGCTCTATTTTCGTTGACAAAAAGGGCGAAATTATCGTTGAGGCAACTAAGCGTGATAAGGCGCATAGAATTATAGAAGAATTTATGATACTTGCAAACTGCACGGTGGCAGAGTATATGTTCTATTTAGAACTTCCCTTTATTTATAGGGTACACGGCGAGCCAACTGAAGAAAGACTTGAAAACTTTTATGATTTTATAAAAGGTTTAGGCATAAACTTTAAGCGCAAAAAAGAAGGGGTATATCCAAAAGACTTTCAAACCATCTTAAAAAATGCCGAAAACACGCCTGCATTTACACTTATAAATAGGGTAATGCTTCGCTCAATGCAAAAGGCAAAATATTCGCCTGTTGATATTGGTCACTTTGGCTTATCGCTAAAGCATTATTGCCACTTTACTTCGCCGATACGAAGATATCCAGACCTTGTAATTCATAGGATTATAAAGGAGTTTTTAAGTGGCGGTGAAGATTTGGAAAATAGATATGGCGAGTTTGTATATTCAGCATCTAGCCAAAGTTCTGAGCGAGAAAAAATTGCAACCGAAGCCGAGCGCGCGGTAGATGATTTTTATAAACTTTTATTTATCAGTGGCTACGTGGGAAAAGAGTTTGAGGGCATAGTTAGTGGGGTGACAAACTTTGGGGTGTTCGTTGAACTTGATAATGGCATTGAAGGACTTATAAAAATAGAGACCTTAAGAACTAGAAAAAGACTTATTTTAGACGCTAAAAACTATACGTTAAGCGACGGTAAAACCACTTATAAACTCGGCCAAAAACTCAAGATTAAGGTGGCAGGCATAAACTTGGGGGATAGAAGGGCGGAATTTGTTTTGGCGCAAAACAATTATTTTTAAATAATTGTTGCAAAAGTTAAGTAATTGTAGTAAAATAATAAATTAGAGGATATTATGGAAGCAAAAACAATTTGCCTTAATAGGCAAGCCACACACGAATATTTCATACTTGATAGATATGAAGCAGGTATTGTGCTTGAGGGGAGCGAAGTAAAGTCACTTAGGCTTGGGGGCGTTAACCTAAAAGACAGTTTTTGTATTATTCATAATGGCGAGCTTTTTATTAAGAATATGCACATTGCACTTTACGATAAGTCAGGGGCGTTCAATACAAAAGACTCTAAGCGTGATAGAAAACTTTTGCTCCATAGGGGCGAGATTTTGAAAATTAACGCTAAAATCACTCAAAAGGGCTTAACGCTTATCCCGCTTAAACTTTATTTCAAAGAATCACTCATTAAAATGGAACTTGGCGTATGTCAAGGTAAACATACATACGATAAAAAGCGTTCACTTATGGAAAAGGACTTGAAAAGAGAAAAAGAACGCCAAATAAAAAATTATAGATAAAAAACTTTAGACAAAAAATTAGGAGAAAATAAAATGGAAAACAAAAAGAGAATTGAAACTGTCTGCGTTCAAGGAGGCTACACACCAAAAAATGGCGAACCAAGACAAATTCCAATATATCAAAGCACAACTTTTAAGTATGACACAAGCGAAGATATGGGAAAGCTTTTTGACCTTGAGGCAAGTGGCTATTTTTACACAAGACTTCAAAACCCAACAAACGACTTAGTTGCTGCAAAACTTTGTCAGCTTGAAGGTGGCTCTGCGGCAATGCTCACGTCATCAGGTCAAGCGGCAAACTTTTATTCAATCTTTAACCTTGCAAACTGTGGAGACCACGTAATTTCAAGCTCTGCTATCTATGGTGGCACGTTTAACCTTTTCGCCGTTACAATGAAAAAGATGGGCATTGACTTTACTTTTATTTCTCCAGACTCAACAGAAGAAGAAATAGAAAAAGCCTTCCGCCCAAACACAAAGGCTGTTTTTGGCGAAACAATCGCAAACCCAGCTTGCTCTGTTTTAGATATTGAACTCTTTGCAAAGGTTGCGCATAAACACGGCGTTCCTTTCATTATTGATAACACTTTTGCAACACCAGTAAACTGCCGTCCTATCGAGTGGGGTGCAGACATCGTTACACACTCAACAACAAAGTATATTGACGGACACGGCGTTTCAGTTGGTGGTGCTATTATCGATGCTGGTAAGTTTGACTGGATGGCACATAAGGATAAATATCCAGGACTTTGCACACCAGACGATAGCTATCACGGCATTGTGTATGCTGAAAAGTTTGGTAATGGTGGTGCATTTATCACAAAGGCAACAGCCCAACTTATGAGAGACTTTGGTTCAATCCAATCACCACAACACGCATTCTATATCAATCTCGGTTTAGAAAGTTTGCACGTTAGAATGAAACGCCACTGCGAAAACGCTCAAAAGGTTGCTGAATTCTTAGATGCTAGTGATAAGATTGAATGGGTTAGATACTGTGGGCTAAAGAACGATAAGTATTATGAACTTGGTCAAAAATACTTGCCAAACGGCTCTTGTGGCGTTTTAAGCTTTGCAGTTAAGGGCGATAGAAAAACGGCTGAAAAGTTTATGAAGAGCTTAAAGGTTGCAGCAATCGAAACACACGTTGCCGATGCAAGAACATGTTGCTTGCACCCAGCAAACGCAACACACCGTCAAATGTCAGATGCTCAATTAGAAGCAGCAGGTATCCCACCAACGCTTATTAGATATTCTTGTGGTATCGAAAATGCTGACGACTTGATTGAAGACATAAAACAAGCATTAGACCAAATTTAACAAGTAGGATAAAAACACATTAGGAGAAAATAAATGCCTATCATAGTTCCAAAAGATATTCCAGCAGCAAAGATTTTGCAGTCGGAAAACATTTTCGTTATGAATAATCAAAGGGCTGCAAAGCAAGACATCCGTCCACTTGAGATTGCGATTGTCAATTTAATGCCAACCAAAATCGTAACGGAAACACAACTTATGAGATTGCTTTCAAACTCGCCACTTCAAGTAAACGTAACTTTGGTTAGCACCACAAGTTACGTTGGTAAGAACACGCCTTTTGAACATTTGGATAAGTTTTATAAGACCTTTGAACAGGTTAAAAACCAAAAGTTTGACGGTATGATTATCACGGGTGCGCCTGTTGAAGAAATGGAATTTTCTGAAGTTAAGTATTGGAAGGAACTTGAAGTAATTTTTGAGTTCGCTAAAAAAAGCGTAACAAGCACACTCTTTATCTGTTGGGGCGCTCAAGCCGCACTTCACTATTATTACGGCATAGAAAAGCATCCTTTAGAAAAGAAACTTTTCGGCGTGTTCAAGCACAAAAAATTGGTTAGTTATGATAAACTATTAAAGGGCACTGATGATAGGTTTTATATGCCACACTCTCGCCATACAACAGTTTATGAAGAAGACATCAAAAAGTGCAAAGACATTGTTCTTCTTGCAAGCTCAAAAGAGGCAGGGGCAGGCATTATCCGTTCAAAAGATAATAAGTTTATTTTTATAACAGGCCACGCAGAATACGATAGAGATACTTTAGAACTTGAATATAAGCGTGACTTAAGTAGGGGGCTTAAAATAGAGCCACCACAAAACTATTACGTTAGTGGCGATAAGGGCGAAATAAAAATGTGTTGGTCATCAACGGCAAACCTTATTTATATGAACTGGCTCAACCACTACGTATATCAATTAACACCATACGAAATAAACGATATTTAATTTTTTGCCAAGTTTTCTTGGCAAATATGGGGGCGTTTTAGATTCGATTGTGCGTTTTTTATAAGGGCATAAGCATACCGAAGTTTTTGGGCTTCGTAAAAAACCTGAAAATTAAATTTAAATGCAAACAATAACGAATTTGCATTCGCTGCTTAATTTATAGCGAACGTCGTTTCCTTTCTCGCCTGTTGGAAAGGAAAACGGCGTCAACAAGACAGGGAACTACCACTTTAGTTTGATTTCGCTAAATGGTGGACTTAAGAAATCAAAGGGTAGTTTTTTGGTTGCCGACTACCAAAATTATCACGAAAATTAAAGCACGGCTAAGTATGTAGAAAACTTTTATAATGCGTATAAGACCAGAGTGCAAGTCTCTGCGCCTCCACCACGGAAGAACAAGGCAAATAAGTCCTGTTCTTTTTTTTGCAATAAAAAAAGAACAGTGACCAAAAGCCTGTTCTTCCTTTATCGCAAAGTTCTTCGATATTTTTTAGAGGAAATATATTTATTATATAATTAAAATTGTTTATTATTGAAAATCTTGCTATTGTTAATAAAAATTGATATAATATATATTGATATAGTATAAGTATATATGCTTTATTTTTTGATAGAAGGAGCAAGGTTTTATGAAAAAGAATATCTTATCAATTTTAATAAACCTTTTGGCGATATGTACGTGTATGTTTTGCCTATCGTCTTGTGGCGAAAAGGAACCACCGCATGTGCACGCATATGACAGACAAATAGTAAGCGATACTTTCAAGGTGAGTGATGCAACTTGCGAAGATAAGGCTACGTATAAATATTCTTGCATTTGTGGAAAAGAAGGAACAGAGATTTTTGAAAGTGGGGAAAAAGCATCACACGTTATCCAAAACAATAAATGTAGTTTGTGTGATAAAGAAGCAAGTGAAGGATTAGAATATCAACTGTTTAATTCTAATTCCGAATATAAGATAATCGGAATAGGTAATTGTGAAGATGTTGATTTAATTATTCCTTCAACCTATGACGATATCCCTGTGACGGCTATTGATTCTCAAGCGTTTTATGGTTGCGCTAGTTTGACGAGAATAACAATTCCAGATAGTGTGACGAGAATTGGTTGGGGTGCGTTCTATAATTGCTCTAATATAACGGATATGACCTTGCCTTTTGTTGGCGCAACTTATGGTGGAATTAGCAACACGTATTTCGGGTACATATTTGGGGCAAGTAGCTATGCGTATAATAATGGTTATGTCCCTAATTCTTTAAGGCAAGTGACAATAACTAATGCAACTAGTATCGATGATTATGCGTTTTGTAGTTGCTCTAACTTAACAAGCGTAATAATCGGTGACAGCGTGGCAAGTATTGGTTCTCAGGCATTTTCAGGTTGCTCTAGTTTGAACAATATAACAATTCCTGATAGCATTGTTAGTATAGGCTCTCAAGTCTTTTATAATTGTAAGAATTTGAATTACACGACAAGAGATGATTTAAAATATTTAGGTAACGCTAATAATCCATATTTATATTTAGCAAGTGTTGTAAGCACAAATATACAAAACGTAAATATACACAGTGATTGTAAATTTATTGGCTCACATGTTTTTAAAAATTGCTATCGTGTGACAAAAATAGTAGTTCCAGAAAGCGTAATCAGTATTGGATATAATGCATTTTATAATTGTTCTAGTTTAACGGAAATGACCTTGCCTTTTATAGGGGCAAGTCGAACGGCAACCAATTATCAAGCAGTATTCGGATATATTTTTGGATACACAACAACTTCAACATCTTCAGAGATTAAAGACGCAAAGTTTCAATATTACGATTCATCCAATTATAATAAATATTACCACTATTATATCCCTGAAACAATAACCAAAGTGACAATAACGTCGGCAACAAGTATAAACTCTCAAGCCTTTTATAATTGTTCAAATTTAAAAAACATTATAATTGGAGATAGTGTAGAGCATATTGGCAAAAATGTTTTTCATAATTGTGCTAGCTTGATATATAATGAAAAAGGTGGACTTAAATACCTAGGAAACAGTAGTAATCCATATTTATATTTAGTAGGCACAACATCGGATGATATAACAACTGCAAACATAGACAGCGATTGTAAATTTATTGGAGAAAAGGCTTTCTATGACTGCGATAGTTTACAGCTTGTGACAATCCCAGACAGCGTAAAAAGTATAGGATATTACGCTTTTAATGATTGCTCTAATTTGAAGAGCATTATAATAGGCGACGGCGTAATAAATATCAATGACTATGCGTTTAGAAATTGTTCTAGTTTAATGAGTGTGGCTATAGGTGATAACGTAGATAGAATCGGTTCATATGCTTTTTATGGTTGCTCAAGTTTAAATAGTTTAACAATTCCAGACAGCACAAAAAGTATCGGTTCGTGCGCATTCTATGGCTGTTCAAGTTTGATAAACGCTATAATAGGTGACGGCGTAATAAGTATTGACGGCTCTGCTTTCTATAATTGTTTTAGCCTGGCTAGTGTGGAATTTGGAGAAAATATTTTGGCAATCGATGATTATGCTTTCTTTAATTGCTCTAGCCTAAACAATATATCAATTCCAGAAAAGGTGACAAGCATTGGCTATGAAGCGTTTAGGAATTGTTCTAGCTTAACAAAAGTGAATATTGGTAGATACGTGACAAATATCGGTTTAGGTGCTTTCTCTAGTTGTTCTAGCTTGACGAATATTAAAGTTGATGAAAAAAATACAAATTATAAAGATATAGACGGAAACTTATATACAAAAGACGGAAAAGTTCTTAAGCAATATGCAATAGGTAAGACGTCAACGTCGTTTATTATTTTAGATGGTGTGACAAGTATAGAAAGTAATGCCTTTAGAAATTGCCCTGCCTTGACAAACGTAGTAATTCCAGACAGCGTTCAAAGTATCGGTGCTTATGCGTTTGCCGATTGTGTTAATTTAAAAACCATTAAATATCTTGACACTGAGTCTAAATGGGAAGCAGTTGTAAAAGGTTCTGCATGGAATGATAGAACAGGCCCATGTAAAATCGAATGCAAAAAAGATGATAATTAACAATAAAATAAAAGGCTGTGTGCAAAAACACAGCCTTTTAACTTTTAAAGTTAAAAAATAAAAAAATGGTTGCCGTCCCCCGCTAGGGCATTGCGCCTTGGTTCAATCCCCATTGCTTTTATTCACAAATAAAAAACTCTTTCCACACAAAAAGTGTAAAAAGAGTTTTTGGTGCGAGCAAAGGGACTTGGCGCCTGTGCGCCCTTCTCCGATAAACAGTGGGAGACCACTGTTTAGTCCTACGGACAAATTGCTAATGCAATTTTCTCCCCATTCAAGCCCCATTGCTTTTATTCACAAATAAAAAACTCTTTCCACACAAAAAGTGCAAAAAGAGTTTTTGGTGCGAGCAAAGGGACTTGAACCCCCACGGTCTCCCACTAGATCCTAAGTCTAGCGCGTCTGCCAATTCCGCCATGCTCGCATCTCAGCGAAATATATTCTATCATATTTTCTAAAAAAATAAATGCGTTTTTT
>JAZNBU010000048.1:0-54849 GCA_045587245.1 Christensenellaceae bacterium | reverse complement strand
ATATCACTTAACTTTTCGCCAACGGCAGCACCTGCTGGGCTAACGTGCTTAAATGAAGTTGCGCAAGCCTTTCCTGTTGCTTCCTTTAATTCTTTAACTAATTGCCAAGAGTTAAAAGCATCTAAAAAGTTGATGTATCCTGGTTTTCCGTTTAAGATTTGAACAGGCAATTCTTTGCCATTTTCCATATAAATTCTTGAAGGTTTTTGGTTTGGGTTGCAACCATACTTTAGTTGAAATTCTTTCATTTTATTTACTTCCTTTATTTATCTTAATGTTTTGTATATTTTCTTATTTATTTTTGTTTATGATAATTTCAGTCGCTTTCTTTGTTTCAAGATTTACAGAACGAACAAAGAGAGAAACCTTGTTATCTTCGTTTAAGTTTGTCCAAATCATATCAGCAAGCTCTTCTGCTGTGTTTGGAAGTTCAACTTCTTCTGGTTCGCCATAAAATGATGGAATAGGGTTTCCGTTATGGCTATAAGTGTGGATAAAGTGACCGATACCAGCGAGTGGGCTATAAGAATAGAAATATCTGTTGCAAACTTCTGGGTTGCCGTTTGCACTCTTTAGAATAGATAGTCTATAGCAAAAGTCGTTATTACAGCAAGAACAACTGCCATATTTAACGATACCAGAAATTCTTGGTGTAAAGTTTGGGCTATCTGGTTCAAATTCACGAGTAAATAGTGCCTTGTCAAAAGCAAAACCATCATCGCCATTTTCTTTTATGTAATTATAAACAGTGTCCGTTTGGTCGCCGTTTGTAATAATGTCAATGTTTTCTAAAGCGAGATATGGATTATAAATAATCAAACTTGGGTCAGTGAGTTTTGATTCATCAAATGCCTTAGTTCTCATACCACCATCAAACTTTTCAAATATACGGTTACGGCTGTTTTCGCTTCTTCCCATAATAAAGTAAGCAATCATAGCACTTTTTCCGTCTTTACTTTTGCCGATAACAATTCCACGGCCTGGATATTCGTTTTCTGATAACAATTTCTTTAAATCAAATTTAGCCATAATCTTAATTCCTTATATTCTAACCTTAATTTTTATTCTTTAATAAATCTTTGCAAACCTTTTCGAGTGAAAGTGGCAAAATCTTCCACTCAGCCTGTTCCATAACACGCTTTTGCAAAACTTCTGGCGTATCGCCATCACAAATAGCAACTGCCTTTTGCATTATAATCTTGCCACCATCTGGCACTTCGTTTACAAAATGCACGGTTGCACCCGTCACCTTAACGCCATATTCAAGTGCCTTTTCGTGAACTTTAAGCCCATAAAAGCCTTCGCCACAAAAAGATGGAATAAGTGATGGGTGAACGTTTATAATTCTACCACTATATCTATCAGTAAAGTCTTTTGACAAAATGCACATAAACCCTGCAAGAACAACTACCTCTGCCGAACATTTTTCAAGCTCAAGGATTAAACCTTGTTCAAACTCTGCTTGAGTTTTGCCTTTCTTAATAACAACAGCACCTTCGATACCAGCATTTTTTGCCCTTTCTAAAGCGTAGGCATCGGCTTTATTTGAAATAACCTTAACGATTTTTCCACTCTTAAGCTTTCCTGCCTTTTCAAAGTCGATAAGTGCTTGAAGGTTTGTGCCACCGCCCGAAACTAAAACTGCAACGTTAACTTGCTTTTTCATCTTGTTTCTCCTTACTTGCCACAGCCCTAGGTTGCCCTGCTATTTGCAAATATGGCAAAATCATAGAGCCGATTGTGTTGCCGATAACAACTAAAATAATAAATAGCACTATTTCAAGTGAAAACATATTTGCAACTGCAAAGTATCCAATGTCTGCAATAGAGTGTTCAAAACCACATAAAATAAAGGTTGGAATTGCAAATATTATTGCAACAATGCTCTTGTTTTCCCTGTAAACGTAAACGGCGATAAACATAAGCACGCCACAAAATAGGCCACGAATAACCGTTTGATACCAAGTTTGAGTTAGTTTTGCCGTGCAAAGAGCGATTGCCCTTTCTTTTAGGCTTGGAAGAGCAACGCTTATTAAAAGTCCAAAGACTATCATACCAATTGCATTGCCAAGTAGTCCTAAAAGCAAAACTGAAAAGTCTTCTTTTGTATGAGAAAATGGTATAAAACCAATTTTTCCTGTGTAAAGTGAGTATCCCCTAAAGCAAATTACTAAAAGTGCAACTGTAAATAGGATTGAGCCAACAACCTTATTTTCGCAAGCCAAAAACACCGTGCAACCGATAGAAACCATAAGTCCGGCACTTATGCCGTTTAAAATCTTTCTTAGCATATTTCAATCTTAGAATCTGACTTAACGATTTCGCCCATAATATAAGCATCTTCGCCAGCGAGTTTTAATAGGTTAACAGCCTTGTCAGCATCTTCTTTCTTAACAACAACGCTCATACCAACACCCATATTAAACGTGTTGAACATATCTCTTTCTGCGATGTTACCTGTTTTAGCAAGTAAATCAAAGATAGGAAGAATGCGAACTGCTTGTTTTTCAATTTTTGCACCGAATCCGTCTGGAATACTTCTTGGAATATTTTCATAGAAGCCACCACCTGTGATGTGTGAGATAGCACGAACGTTAACTTTCTTTTCAAGTAATGACATTATAGCCTTAACGTAAATTTTTGTTGGTGTTAAAAGCGTTTCGCCAAGGCCCTTGCCACCGAGTGCTTCGATAGGAGTTTTAAGGTCTGTCTTTTCAACGTCGAACACCTTTCTTACAAGTGAAAAGCCGTTACTGTGAACGCCCGTTGATGGAATAGCAATAACAACGTCACCAGCTTGCATTTTCTTGTTGTCTAAAATTTTCTTTTTGTCAACAACGCCAACTGCAAAACCAGCAAGGTCATATTCATCTACAGGATAAAAACCTGGCATTTCAGCAGTTTCGCCACCGATAAGCGCACAGCCTGCTTGAACACAACCTTCAGCAACGCCTTCTACGATAGAAGCAACTCTTTCTGGCACGTTTTTGCCAACTGCAATGTAGTCAAGGAAGAAAAGTGGTTTTGCGCCACTGCAAATAACGTCGTTAACGCACATTGCAACGCAATCGATACCAACCGTGTTGTGCTTGTCCATTAAAAAGGCAATCTTAAGTTTTGTTCCAACGCCGTCAGTTCCACTAACAAGCACAGGATTTTTAACCTTGCCAAGTGCGAATAGTCCACCAAAACCACCGATGTCTGAGCATACTCCGTCTGTCATTGTTCTTTTGATATGACCTTTCATAAGCTCTACTGCTTTATAACCTGCAGTAATATCAACGCCTGCTGCCTTATAACTTTCGCTAAAACTTTTTTCCATAATTTCTATCTCCATTAATGTCTTTTTGTCTTTTCTTCTATATTTATTTTCGTTTGATATTTATCCGTTTGCTCTAGTGGAATTTTGGTTGGATATTTTCCATCAAAGCACGAATAGCAAAATGATACTTTTCCATTCTTCTCACTCATTTCTTTGATATCTTCGAGCTTAAGATAATGCAAACTATCAACGCCAATCATTTGTCTTATTTCTTCTTCTGTATGCATATTTGCAATAAGCATATTCTTGTTTGGAACGTCCGTTCCATAATAACAAGGGAATAAGAACGGTGGCGAAGAAACCATAAAGTGAACTTCGGTTGCGCCAGCTTCTCTAAGCAAGCTTACAACTCTGCCACTTGTCGTTCCACGGACGATAGAGTCATCGACCATAACAACCCTCTTTCCCCTAACAACTGATGCGATTGGGTTAAGTTTTTTTCTTACTTGATCTTCTCTATCCTTTTGTTCTGGGAAGATAAACGTTCTGCCAACGTATTTATTTTTTAAGAATCCTAACTCGTAAGGTATTCCAGATTCTTTAGCATAACCGATTGCCGCATCGTTACCAGAGTCTGGAACGCTTATAACAACGTCAGCTTCAACAGGGAAACGCTTTGCCAAGTATCTACCCATCTCTACCCTTGCTTCGTGAACAGGAATACCGTCAACAACAGAGTCTGGACGAGCGTTATATACAAATTCAAACACGCAAAGCGACATTTTCTTTTTATCGCAATGTTCGGTTATCGAACGAACGCCCATAGAGTCGAACACCACAACTTCACCAGGCATAACGTCTCTAATAAGTTTTGCACCAACAGCGTCAAGCGCACAGCTTTCTGATGCAACCACGTAAGAACCGTCTTGAGTTTTTCCATAGCATAGTGGCCTAAAACCATACTTATCACGTGCTGCAATAAGTTTTGTTGGCGACATAACCACGATACAATAAGCGCCGTCAAGTTTGTTCATTGCTCCGACAACAGCTTGCTCAATTGATGGAGCGCGAAGTCTTTCTTTTATAATTTCGTAAGTAATAACTTCAGCATCTCCATTTGATTGGAATATAGAGCCTTGAAGTTCAAGTTCGGTTTTAAGTTCGGTCTTGTTTATTAAACTTCCGTTAAAGCCTATTGCAAGACTACCTTTTATGTGATTTACAACAAGTGGTTGAGCGTTTGCAATATTAATAGAGCCTTTTGTACCTGCCCTAACGTGCCCAATAGCAATTTTACCGTTCCCAAAACTCAGTAATTTTTCTTTTGTAAACACGTCACCAACAAGCCCTAAATCTTTCTTTGCAGTGAAAACGCCACCGTCGTTTACAACAATTCCACAGCTGTCTTGTCCACGATGTTGAAGTGCATACAAGCCATAATATGTCATGCTTGCAAGGTTTTGTTCTTTTGATGCATAAACCCCAAACACGCCACATTCTTCACGAAGTTCGTCCATAAATACCTCCAAAAATAAATCGCAATTAAACTGAGAAAAGTGAAGAAATCATTTTACTTCACCTTTCCAAAACGACCGTTTGCTAATTTCCAAACAGCCTGTCATATATTTTATTATAAGCTTCTTCTACTCCACCTAAATCTCGCCTAAAACGGTCTCTATCAAGTCTTTCATTAGTGGTAGAGTCCCAAAGTCTGCAAGTATCAGGTGATATTTCATCAGCAAGCACAATTTTCCCGTCGCTAGTCCTGCCAAATTCAAGCTTAAAGTCTATAAGCTTTACTTTTACGTTTAGAAAATACTCTCTTAAAATTTGGTTTATTTTGAGAGCATATTCAGTTATTAAATCAAGTTCTTCTTTGCTGGCAAAACCCATCGCTAAAATATGATATTCGTTTACCATAGGGTCACCGAGCTCGTCTTTTTTATAGCAAAACTCAACAACGGGCTGACGCATCTTAGCGCCTTCAGGAAGCCCTAATCTTTTTGAAAGCGAGCTTGCCGCAACGTTTCTAACTAACACTTCTAGTGGGATAATCTCGACTTTTTTTACAAGCGTTTCCCTATTAGAAAGTTCTTTAATAAAGTGGGTTGGAATCCCGTTTTTCTCCAATTCGCCCATAAGTAAATTGGTTATTTTGTTGTTTATAATGCCTTTTCCAGAAACAACGCCCTTTTTTAAGCCGTTAAAAGCCGATATATCATCTTTGAAACTGATGATATATTCATCTGGCGTATCTATAGCAAAAAGTTTTTTTGCCTTTCCTTCGTAAAGCATTTGTTTTTCCATCTTATAATCTCGAACTATTAGTTATATTTTTGATTGATTTCTTTATCGACTGCCAAAATCTTTTGCATTTTTTGTTCTCTTGCGTCTAAAAGTTTTTTAGCTAAGTCCTTATCTTCAACCGCTAAAATTTGAATTGCAAGTAGCGCAGCGTTTTCAGCCCCGTCAATAGCAACCGTTGCAACAGGAATACCTGCTGGCATTTGCACGGTTGATAAAAGTGCGTCCATACCATCTAAAACTGATGCCTTGATAGGAATTCCGATAACAGGAAGAGTTGTGTTTGCAGCAATAGCACCTGCAAGATGCGCTGCTTTTCCAGCACAAGCAATAATTGCACCAACTCCGTTTTCCCTTGCGTTTAACGCAAAATCTCTTGCCTCGATTGGCGTGCGATGTGCAGAATAAACATGCACTTCTGTTTCAATGCCGTAATCTTTTAAAGTGAGTATCGCTTTTTCAACAACTTTTAAGTCGCTGTCACTACCCATAACAACTGCAACTTTTTTCATATATAATCCTCCAAAAAACGTATTTCCATAAGGCGATGGCATAGAATATGATTGATTTACACATTTTTGTGAGTTGACGAAAAAAATACAAGAAAGACAAGTTTTTTGTGAAAGCAAATACCTGTAAGGTCTTTAACTGAACAAAAAACGAAGTATGTCGCAGAATTTTTCCGTCAAAAATCAATCAGATGAAATGACAGAGCCTTTAATGTAAAAAGACAGTTTGAAAAAACCCAAACTGCCCAGACGCCCGACAATAAAACGTTTTTTACTTCCTGTGGTCAATTCCACTCAGCCGTCAGTCGCAAAAAACTAATATTTGTATTAAGTGTATATAGTATAACATTTATAATTAAATTTTGTCAAACGTTTTCTCTGCCAAAAGCCACTTAAAAGCAATAAAGATACAAAATTTTTATCCTCTTTATTTTTATAAAATAAAAAACAAGGCTAATCGGTTAGATAGAAGGTGCAAGTGCTAAGTTTTTTACGCTTTAACCTCATCACTTTTCCGCTTTCTAATTTGTACGAAAAATCATCGGCATAAATGCACTTATCACAACTTCCACCAATTAGGTTTTTGATAGGACAATGTCTTAAAGTCATATACGCAAAATTCACCCTTTCTGCAAGGTCGCTTTCTGCTGTAAAGAACTCTTTAGCTAGTTCACTTGCCGTAAAATTATTATACACGTTAAGCCCTGCACCAACAACAATTTCAGTGTCAAAATCAAGTGCATAATAATTGTTTGCAACAATGCCGATTTGACAATTTTTAACTATAGTTTTTAAAAGTTTAATATCCCTTTTTAATGCAAAGTTAGGTGTGTCTAAATAAGGCTTTGCCCCAAGCTCAACGCACTTATTTTTAAACGCCAAAATTTCACTTTCTACATATTCACTAGGCGAATAAATAACGTTTTTAGCACTAAAATCATCGCTAATTTTTTCCACAATAACAAAGTCCGAAAAAGCATTTATTTTAGGTAATTTTGGCAATTTTTGCAATTCCACACTATGCTTTGGCGCTGTTAAAATTTCAAACACTTTATCAAAAACTTTTCTTCTAAAAGCGTTTAAGTTTTGTTTTAATATAAACACGTTTTCCAACTTACCTATTTTAATATTACCCACAAAATACTCGCTTTTACTAAAGTTATTTTTAAGTTCTTCTTTTGCTAACGGCTTGCTTTTTGCGCTGTCTAAAACTTGGCCGTAAACAAGGTGTTTTTGCCCTAAAAGTTCAAATTCGGCACGGATTTGTTCGCCTATTTTAGCAAAAATTTCAATGTCTACATGGCGTTTTTTAACAAATGAAAGCGCCCTATTTTCGCTATCACTATCAACGATTAAATGCACGCTAGCACCTTTTTTAACTGTGCTTGTTGTTGTCAAAACAAACCTATTATCCCCCAAACTTTTAACGTCAAAAGCAGAGATAGTTGTTTGGCTATCATTAATTAAAAATTTAAGGGTTGATTTTGGATAAATCTCTCTATTTGAAGTAAAGAAAACCTCGTTAAATTTTTTGCCAGACTTAAAGTCAAACACCCTTCCCACTTCTAAACCGATATGGCTTTGAACGTTAGAAATTATCTCTCCGTTCCCGTTAAAATACCCTTCAGTGTAGTCTCTGTTAAAAGCAAGTTTTAAGTTTTCTTTGCTTGCGCCTATGCCGTCTAATGCCTTTCGATACTCCCTTGTCGCTGTGGCAACGTAAAAAGGTCTTCTTGCCCTGCCTTCAATTTTAATCGCATCTACCCCAGCATCACTTAAATCTTTAAGCCTATCTATCATGCAAAAATCTTTTGCGCTAAGTAGATATCCTTTTTTAAGTTTCTTATCACCCTTATAAAAGGTATAAGGTAGCCTGCAAAGTTGCTTGCACTTGCCCCTATTTCCACTTGCAGACTGCTCGTAAGAGCTAAGATAGCAGTTGCCTGAAAAACTAACGCATAGCGCACCTTGAGCAAAATACTCTATCTCTATATCGGCTAATTTCTTTATTCGTTTAATTTCTTCAAGTGGCGTTTCTCTCGCAAGAACCACCCTTGAAAACTTGTATTTTTTAAGTGCCAAAACCCCTTCTAGATTATGAATTCCCATTTGCGTGCTTAAATGCACGTCTGCCATAGGATAAAGTTTATTTATAAGTGAAATTAACCCTAAATCTTGCACGATAAAGGCATCAACGCCCAAATTTAAGGCCTTTCCAACCACTTCAAGAGCACACTCAAGTTCGCTGTTGTCAAACAAAATGTTTATTGCAAGGTGAACTTTAACGTTATATACGTGGGCAAAATTAACGGCGTCCCCTAAAGTATCTAGGCTAAATCCTTCTATGTTATTGCGTGCGTTAAAATCGCTTATCCCAAGATAAACTTCATCTGCGCCGTTATATACAGCCATTTTAAGGCTTTCAAAATTGCCTGCTGGAGATAATATTTTCATAAACTGCCTTGCCACTAATTTTACACCTAAATTATAACACAGAAAAGCCCTTTTTTGAAATGGATTTTTATAATTTTTTTTAGTTTTTTTATTTTTGGGCATTTTAAATTATTGCAAATTGCATTATTATTTGCTATAATACATTTATTATTAAACATTAAGAGGTTATTTTTATGAAAAAACTTTACACAGGTAAAACAAAAGACGTTTTTGAACTTGAAAATGGCAACGTGCTATTAAAATTCAAAGATGATTGCACAGGAAAAGACGGCGTGTTTGACCCAGGTGAAAACAGCGTTGGCTTAACTATCGAAGGTATCGGCAAGGCTAACTTAAAGTCTTCTGTTTATTATTTCGAAATGCTTAAAAAAGCAGGCATCAAAACACACTACATCAGCGCTGATATCGAAAACGCAACAATGGAAGTTCTTCCTGCAACAGTTTTCGGCAAGGGCTTAGAAGTTATTTGCCGTTTGGTTGCAACGGGAAGTTTTATCCGTAGATATGGCGAATATATCGAAGATGGCACAGTTTTAGAAGGTGGCTACGTTGAATGTACTTTCAAAAACGACGCTAAGGGCGACCCACTTGTAACAAGCGAAGGTTTAGCAGCCTTAAAAGTTATGACACCTGAAATGTTTGAAAGCATGAAGGCCCAAACACTTAAGATTACAAAAATCGTTGCAGACGACTTAAAGACAATCGGTTGTGACCTTTGGGATATTAAGTTTGAGTTCGGTTATAATGGTGGCGAAGTTATGCTTATCGATGAAATTGCATCAGGAAATATGCGTGTTTATAAGAACGGCGAAAAACTTGACCCTGTTGAACTTACAAAACTCATCAACAACAGATAATTTAAGACTTAAAAAACTAATAGCGTGGAAAATCTCCACGCTATTTTTTTATTTCTTCATATTTTGTTTTAGTTATTTGCAAGTTCATTTGCAAGGGCTTTTATTTGTTCTATATTTTCTTGACTTACGCCCGATAAAATCTTAACACCTTGATTTGCAAAGGTAATGTTTTTGCTCTTTTCAAGCATAGCCTTTATTATCTTATCAGCAAGTGGTGCCCAACTTCCGTTTTCAATAATGCCAACAAACTTGTTTTGGAAATTTCTTTCAGTTAAATGGTTAACAAACTCTTTCATAAATGGGAAGATATCCCCGTTATAAGTTGTTGTTGCAAAAACCACCTTGCCATACCTAAAGGCATCTTCAACGGCTTCTGCCATATCACATCTTGCAAGGTCGTTTACTGCAACCTTAATACCCTTTTCTTCTAATTCTTTTGCTAAAATTTCTACAGCCTTTTTAGTATTTCCATAAACTGAAGTGTAGTTTATAACCACACCTTCACTTTCAACTCCATAACTAGACCAAGTTTTATATAAATCAATATAATATCCTAAATTTTCGGTTAAGATAGGTCCGTGAAGAGCGCAAATTCTTTCCACTTCTATATTTTCAAGTTTTTTTAGCACGGCTTGAACTTGCACGCCGTATTTACCAACGATGCCAAAATAATATCTTCTTGCCTCGCAAGCCCAATCTTCTTGGGTGTCAAGTGCACCAAACTTACCAAACGCATCAGCAGAAAAAAGAGTTTTGCTTGTCTTGTCGTAAGACATCATAACTTCTGGCCAGTGCACCATAGGCGCACTAACAAACGTAAGTTTATGCTCGCCCAAATCAAGTTCATCACCCTCGTTTATTACAACCCTCCTATCAGCAAAGTCCGTGCCGAAAAAGTTTTTCATCATTGTAAATGCTTTTGATGATGAAACTATTTTTGCCTCAGGGTATTTTTCAGCAAAAGCCGTTATGTTTGCAGAGTGGTCTGGCTCCATATGTGAAACGATAAGATAATCTATATCGCCACCAGCCATAATTTTATCGATATTTTTAAGCCACTCGTCACCAAAATTCTTATCCACGCTATCTAAAACTGCAATCTTTTTATCTTTAATAAGATAAGAGTTATAAGCCATGCCGTTTGGCACGATATATTGACCTTCGAATAGGTCAATAGTTTTGTCGTTTACGCCTACGTAAAAAATATCTTTTACAATTTCCATAATACTTTCCTTTATTATCAAAAAAGGATTTGCCTAAGCTAAATCCTTTTTTTCATTTTTTTAATTATTTTGCAAATTCGGTTGCACGCCACTCTCTAATAACGTTAACCTTGATTTGACCTGGGTATTCCATTTCTTCTTCAATCTTTTTAGCGATGTCTTTTGCTAAGAACAAGGTTTGAGCATCGTTGATTTGTTCTGGTTTAACCATAACCCTAACTTCTCTACCTGCTTGGATAGCATAACATTTTTCAACGCCCTTAAATGAAGATGAAATTTCTTCAAGTTTTTGAAGTCTCTTAATGTAGTTAGTAGTTGTTTCTCTTCTTGCACCTGGTCTTGCGCCAGAGATAGCATCGGCTGCTTGAACAATAACCGCTTCTAAAGTCTTTGGCTCAACGTCACCATGGTGAGCGAGGATTGCGTTAACAACGTTAAAGTTTTCTTTGTATTTTTTAGCAAGGTCACCGCCGATTTGCATATGCGTTCCTTCAATTTCAAAGTCCACAGCCTTACCTAAGTCGTGAAGTAAGCCTGCACGCTTTGCAAGGTTTGCATCAATACCGAGTTCGTTTGCCATAACACCTGCAAGGTGAGCAACTTCGATAGAGTGCTTTAATACGTTTTGACCATAGCTTGTTCTGAATTTAAGCCTGCCGAGAAGTTTAATAACTTCTGGGTGAAGCCCAAATATACCACACTCAAACATAGCGGCTTCGCCAGCTTCTTTGATTTGAGCGTCAAGTTCTTTCTTAACCTTTTCAACCGTTTCTTCAATCCTTGCTGGGTGAATTCTGCCGTCTTGAATAAGTTTTTCGAGTGCAATTCTTGCAACTTCCCTTCTTACAGGGTCAAAGCCCGAAACGATAACAACTTCTGGCGTATCGTCGATAATAAGTTCGATACCCGTTGCGTTTTCAAGCGTTCTAATGTTTCTTCCTTCCCTACCGATAATTCTTGCTTTCATATCGTCGCTTGGGAGTGGAACGACAGAAACTGTAATTTCAGTTGCTTGTTCTGTGCTGCACTTTTGAATAGCAAGGCTAACGATTTCTTTAGCCTTTCTTTCGCCGTTTTCTTTTGCTTCTGCTTCTATGTTTTTAACCATACCAGCAGCTGCAACCTTAGCTTCTTCAGTAATAGCGTCCACCAATTGTTTTTTGGCTTCTTCCTTACTCATTTGTGCAATTTTTTCGAACTCTTCAATCATCTTGTCGTGTTGCTTGCTGATTTCATCAATCTTGCCTTGAAGTTCGATTTCTTTTGCCTTTAAATTGTTTTGTTGTCTTGTAGTCTCTTCGTTTCTCTTCGCAAGATTTTCTTCTTTCTTTTCCAAACTTTCTTCTTTTTGGTTAAGTCTGTTCTCTAATCTTTGAAGTTCTATGCGTTTTTCTTTAGATTCACGCTCGAACTCGTTGCGAAGTTTGATTTCCTGTTCTTTTGCCTCTAAAATAGCTTCTTTCTTTATAGCCCTGCTCTCTTCCCTTACGTCATCGAGCATTCTGTTTCGTTGAGTCTCTATATCTCCTGCTTCTTTTTCATATTTTTTTGTTAAAGATTTAGCACTTAATTTCCAACTCAAAAGCCAAGCGGCTATTGCTAATACCACTAATACTGCAATAACAACCACAAAAATTGTATCATTACTGCTCAAGAACAGGGGACTGTAATTAAAATTTTGCATATATCTATGCCCTCCTGTTTTTATTTAACGCATAAGCGTTTTACCATTTCTATTTTATACCAATTTTTTAAAAAAGTCAATAGATAATCTTATGCATTTTTATTCTTATTGTTAAATGTATCTAAAATTTTGTTTTTGATTTCTTCAGCAACTTCTGGATTGCTTTCTAAATAAAGAACGGCTTTTTCTCTGCCTTGTGCAATCTTTTCGCCGTTATACGAAAACCACGCCCCGCTCTTTTGAATAATATCGTATTGAATTCCAAGGTCAATTAAGCAACTGCCTTGAGAAATGCCCTTGCCGAAAATAATGTCGAACTCTGCCGTCTTAAATGGTGGAGCGACCTTGTTTTTAACGATTTTTGCTTTTGTGTGACTGCCATATGCGCCATCGCTATCTTTAAGCGCATCAGACTTTCTAACGTCTATTCTAACGCTCGCATAGAACTTGAGTGCCTTGCCACCTGCCGTCACTTCAGGGTTGCCGAACATAACGCCAACCTTTTCTCTAAGCTGGTTGATAAAGATAATACAAGTCTTGCTCTTGTTTGTGATTGCAGTAAGTTTTCTTAAAGCTTGGCTCATAAGTCTTGCTTGAAGTCCTACGTGCGAATCGCCCATATCCCCTTCGATTTCTGCCTTTGGAGTGAGCGCAGCAACAGAGTCCACAACGATAACGTCAACAGCTTTACTGCTAACGAGCGATGCCGTGATGTCAAGTGCTTGCTCACCTGTGTCTGGTTGAGAAACGTATAGTTCGTCAAGATTAACACCCAAAGCCTTTGCATAAACAGGGTCTAAAGCGTGTTCAGCATCTACGAACGCTGCAATGCCCCCTGCTTTTTGTGTTTCTGCAATAACATGAAGAGCAACGGTAGTTTTACCAGATGATTCTGGTCCGTAAATTTCGATAATTCTGCCCCTTGGAAGTCCACCAACGCCTATTGCTAGGTCAAGTGATAGACAGCCTGTTGGCAACACTTCGATATTTGTGTCGCCTGCATTTTGCCCTAAGCGCATAATTGCGCCCTTGCCGTATTGTTTTTCGATTTGTGCCATAACGCCGTCAAGCGCATTTATTTTTGCTTCATCCATAATAATTTTCCCTTTATATTGATTTTAATTTTTTTATTGCTAAAAACAGCGCAGTATTCTTTGCCGTTTCAGTAATTTCTTCTCTTGAACCCGAAAGTTTATACTTATAGGTATGCACGCCGTCTTTCATACCGACGGCAATAAAGCAAAGTCCAACAGGTTTATCCGTGTCGTCGCTTTGTGGCCCTGCAATTCCCGTTGTAGAAATGGCCACGTCACAGCCTTCTTTGAGTAAGCCAACAGCCATTTGATAAGCAACCACTGCGCTGACTGCCCCTTGCGAATTTAGGTCGCTAGTTTTAACGCCAAGCCTATTTATCTTGCTTTGGTTTGAATATGTAATAGCCCCTTCGCTTACCACAGCCGATGCGCCTGGGTTTTTGATTATCTCTGATATTACCCTGCCACCAGTAAACGATTCGGCAGTAGAAAGTTTTAAGTTTCTAAGTTTTAAAAGGTCAAAAAGCCTTTCACTTAAGCTAACGTCATATTCGGCGTAAATGTTGTCTTTTAGGTTAGATACTATGTATCTTACCATTTCTTTTTTTCTTTCTTCTAACGTTTCATAATCAAAGAATAGGTCAACCGTCACGTCCCCATACTTTTCAAAAATAGTGTAGTAAAACCCTTGCTCTAATAAAAGTTCTGGTTGATGTAGCGTTTGCTTAAGTTTTATTATATCCCCAAAATATTTTAGAGTGAGCTTTGTTCTCTTTATTCCAAGTTTATTATCAAGGTATGGCAAAACGTATTTATCGCTCATAGTCTTAACTTCTTTATAGTCAAGTGGTAAAACTGAAAGCGTTATATCGTTGCTGTCCAAAATAAAACCTTGAAAGCCACCGTATATGTTAGGAATAACCACTGCGTCTATTGGCAAAAGCGCAAAGTCATCAGGATACTCCTTTGCGTTTGCTTTTGACACGGCGTCTAAAAAATTTCGTGCGTTTTCATTCTCTACAAGTGGTGTGTCAAAACACTCTGCTATAATGCCCTTTAGATTAAACGAAACGGCATCGCCACCTATTATGATGAGATTATCATACATTTCCTTAAATTCGAGTAGCCTTCTCTTAAAGCCTAAGTCATCTGCAAAAGATAAAATCTCAATGGTGTCAACGTCAAGCCCACCACTGCTAAAAACACTAAGAACGTTATTAAAACAATTTCCGTCAAAATCGGTTTTTACGTTCCTAAAAAATATAAGCGCACTTTTCATTAGTTTTTACTTTTCTTCCTTTAATACGTCAACGTTTTTAACGATGCACTCTATACCCGAATAAATTGTAAGTAGCGTTGCTAGTCCTAAAAGGCATAGCCCCACTATATTGAGCGTTGAATATAGCCCAGCCATAAATTCTGCACCCACCAATAGCACCACAACTGCAACGTCTTGAACAAAGGTTTTAATTTTTCCCGACTTATCTGCCGCCAAAACCTTGCCACTAGATGCCGCAACAATTCTAAAACCACTAACGATAAGTTCTCTTGCAAGAATAATCGCAACCGCAATAGCGCCGTAAAAAGGAAGTATTGCTGGCTCGTTTGTCAAAGGCAGTAGCATAACGATAAGCGCAGTAGAAACAAGCACTTTGTCGGCAATAGGGTCTAAAAACTTGCCTAGATTTGTGACAAGATTATATTTTCTTGCAATATATCCGTCCAAAAAGTCTGTTAGCGCTGCAAGGACAAATATGATAGCTGAAATCAAATAGTTATAAGGCAAAACTGTTAGATAAAAGGTAGCCACGAAAAGTGGTATCATTATAAGCCTTAAAATAGTTAGTTTGTTTGGTAAATTCATTGCCTTTCTCCATACAAGTCATATCCAGAAGACTTGATAATTTTTATGTCGTACTCAAAGCCATACTCAACTTCTTCGCCCGAAAAGAAATAGACCTTTCCATCAATATCCGGTGCGTTGAAATACGCTCTTCCAAAGTAAACCAGCTGATTTTCGTCAAAACCTTCTGCCACGACCTTAAACGTCTTGCCAATAAGGGCTTTAAAGTTTTCTTTTACAATTTTTTTCTGCAAAGAATAAAGTTTTTTTAGCCTTTGCGTTTTAACTTTTGCAGAGACTTGTCCGTCAAGTTTATATGCCGGAGTGCCTTCTTCTCTGCTATACTTAAAAAATCCTGCGTTAAAAAGCTTTGCCTTTAATAAAAACTCGGTTAAATTATTAAACGCATCTTCGCTCTCTCTTGGAAAGCCTGTTATAAAAGTCGAACGAATTGCAATACCAGAAATTTTTGTTTTTAGCTTTTCAATTAGCCTTAAATACCCTTCTGCCGTGCCCTTTCTATTCATAAGCTTCAAAACGCTATCGTCAGCGTGCTGAAGTGGCATATCTATGTACTTAATTACTTTTGGGTTATTTGCAATCTCATCGATAAGCTGGTCTGTTATATTTTCAGGATAGCAGTATAAAAGTCTAATCGATTTTATATTTTCAAGCTCTGATAACTTTTGAATTAAAGTGACAAGCGTGATGTTGCCGTCTAAATCCAAGCCGTATTTAACCGTGTCTTGTGCGACCAAAATTAATTCGTTTAAATTGCCTAAAGATTTTGCCTCGTCTATTAGGTCACCTATTTCTACCGAACGGTATTTGCCCCTAATTGACGGTATTAAACAATACGTACAGTGATTAGAACAGCCATCTGCTATTTTTAAGTATGCATAGCCGTCTGTTGTAAGCACCCTTTGTTTTCCACACTCGCCCCTTGGTTTACCAACTGAAATAACCCTTTCGCCCGTATAGATTTTATCTATAACGTCTAAGATTTCTGCATAGTCAGAAACCCCTAAAAACGCATCGACTTCTAAAAGTTCGTCTTTTATTTGGTCGATAAACAGTTGTGGCAAACAACCCGTGACTATAATCTTTTTATCGCTATCGCTTTTTATATTTATTGCCATTAAAATTTCTTCAACGGCCTCTTTTCTTGCACTTTCTAAAAAAGCGCAAGTATTGATTATTAAAATATCAGCATCTTCTATGTCCGAAGTGATAATATGTCTTTTGCCTAACAATGAAAGCATCTTTTCGGTATCTACTCTATTTTTATCACAACCTAGAGAGATTACGCCGATTTTTTTATTTAGTATTTGCTTCATATCAATATTCTTCTATTCCAGGCCCAAATCTAGCAACGTATTCTTCAGGAGTAAGTAAAACTCTTCTTGCCTTACCACCTTCGTTAGGCGCTATAAAGCCTTTTTGCTCCATCTTGTCAAAAATACCCCCAGCCCTTGGATAGCCTATAGAAAACCTTCTTTGTAATGATGATATAGAAATTGTTCCCGCCTTAACAGCAAACCAAAGTGCTTTTAAGAAAAAGTCGTTAAACTCATCACCACCATCTTCACCGCCTTTATCGGCACTTTCTTCTGGGCTAGGGCGTGTTTCTTTATCTAAAAACTGCATAATTTCTTCATCAAAATACGCCGTGTTCTTTTGTTTGATATATTCGACAATATTCGCTATTTCCCTGCCACTGATATATGCACCTTGATAACGCTCATACTCGCCCATAGACGAGTTCTTATAAAGCATATCGCCGTTTCCTAAAAGTTTTTCAGCGCCACCACCGGCAAGTATTGTTTGAGAGTCTGCAAAGTTCATAACCTTTAGCGCAATTCTAGATGGTAGGTTTGCCTTAATCGTTCCCGTTATAACGTCAACGGACGGACGCTGAGTTGCAAGAACTAGGTGTATGCCTGCCGAACGAGATTTTGCAGCAATCTTTCTAATCTTTTCTTCTAAGTCTTTCTTGCACGCTTCCATAAGGTCGGCAAGCTCGTCAATAATAAAGACTATGCGTGGAAGCTTTGCAATCTTATTGTTGGCAATCATTGAGTTATAGTCGTCAATATTGCTTATATGCCCACCACAAGAAGTAAAGAGTTCATTTCTTCTATTGGTTTCGTCATAAGCCCATTGCAATAGACTTAGCGCACGCTTTGGCTCGGTTATAATTTCATCAACGAGCAAGTGTGGCAAATGCTCGTACTTTCTGAATTCAACGCACTTAGGGTCAACTAAAACTAACTTTAATTCTTCTGGGCTGTATCTCATAAGCAAACTTACAAGCATAACGTGTAAGCACACGCTCTTTCCAGACCCCGTTGCACCGGCAATTAGATAGTGCGGGCCTTTAGTCAAATCGTCGCTTATTGCGTTTCCAACAATGTCTTTGCCCAGCGCAAACATAAGCGAACCGGCCTTGTCTTTTTTACTTGCCAAGCCTTCCATAACTTCTTTTAAACCAACGGTCACTTTGATATTATTAGCAACCTCAATACCGACCAAGTTCTTTCCTGGGATTGGGGCTTCTATTCTAACGCCGTTTTTTGCAGAAAGGCGCATTTTAAGGTCGTCGTCATACTTAAGAACGTTTTTAACCGAAATGCCTGCTGGCATCATTATTTCATATCTTGTTATCGATGGGCCTTGAACGTAGCCTTGTGGCACTGCGTCAATTCTAAACTCTTCTAACGTGCGCCTAATAATTTCCATACGCTCATCGTGATTTTCTTGCTGTGTATTTACAGGCTGAGCATAACTTTCCAAAAGGTCGAACGGAGGTCTAAAATACTCTCTATTGATTGGTGGCTGTAGCTTTGCTTGTAGAGGTTTTGGCTCTTCTTTAGCCTTATTTTCTTCAAACATAAACGAACGCCTTGAAGAAAGGTTGTTGTCTGCACTCACCCTGCTCGTATATCCAACAGTCTCCACGTTTTCAGCTGGAGAAGAAAAAATATCCCTTAGCCTATCGTTTGCCCTTATGTTTGTCTGTGGCAATTGCTCGGTTTGGTCACCACTATTATTATCGTCAAGCCCAGCATCATCTAAAGAGTCTTCAAGGTCCGAAGAAATATCAACTATCTCTTCTTGCTCTTCTATCATAGGCGGAGCTACTTGTTCTTCTCTGTTAAAATCAAACCTGCTTGTCCTGCTTGTAAAATCTACCTTATCTGACTGAGTGGAGCTATCAACCTGCTCGGCACTATCCACATTATTAGCGTCGTTAAAAGAAGAATCGAACTTATTAGCATCTTGACCGGCATTATTACCGTCAGCAGTAAATTGCTCGCCAGCAGACTCTAAGCCTAAATACCTTTCGCCAAAAGCTTTTGCCCTTGCTTCAGCGCTGTCTATAGTAATATCTTGCGCCTTATTCTCGACATTATCGTGCTCGATAAACGGTATATCAGCGCTCTCGCTAACAGCTTTTTGCGTTTGGCCTAACGAGATATAATCTGAAACAGTCGTTTTGGCTTGTGTTTGCCCAGAAAAAGTATTGCCGTAATAGTTAGAAGAAGAATATTTTTCCATATCGATGACCGTGGGCGTTTTGATATAGTCTATCTTCTTTTTATAATCGTCGCCACCTTTAATGACGTTTGAATTAGGCGTGTCCGTACGAACGACGTTTAGCCCACCACCAGAAAATTCAAGTTTTATAGAGCCTGCGCCCGTGTCTTTTTGCATTTCACGCTTGTTTTTGAGTGCAAAACTTTCAGGGTCGTTGATGAACAACTTTTGCCTTTTTTGTTGACTTGCGTTTTGATGCGATTGTATAGACTCATTTAATTGCTTTTCAACTTGTTCGCCACCTTTAAGCTCTTCATCTAAAGTTTGGCTATCCACTTGTTCTTCTTGAACAAACGAACTTCTAAACTTTTTAACTTCTTTTTTCTTTGATTTGTCGCCGTTTTTCATAAAGTCTTTTGCAAGCGCAAACAATATCAAGGCAAGTAAAAGGCTTAAAACAACGTAGCTACCCACGCCTGTTAGTAATTTGCAAAGAAAATAACAAAGCACACCAGTTAGCATTCCACCAGCGCTTGCTGAAGAAACACCTTGCTCCCCCATTTTATAGCAAAGCGAGAGATATTCGCCAAATTCAAGCCCAGCGCCGTTTACAGTTGCAAGTTGCAAAATCAAAACGATAGAAATTGAAGCAAAAGTTATAAGCCACTTTCTTTTTGCTGGAATATTAATCTTCTTTCCACCAACAAGCAATAACCCTAAACCGAAAAGGGAGACCGTCACTGCATAAGCAAAAAAGCCAAAACATCCGAACAAAAATGCGTTGACGTACATACCTATCACAGAAAATACAGCTTCTCTCGTTATCAAGCAAACAAGACAAAGCGTGGAAAAAAGCATTAATACGATACCGAGCGTTTCTTTGGTAAAAACTAAGCTTTTTTCTTTGTTTTCTTTTTTATCTCTTCCCAATCCGTTCAAAATAGCACCCCTATTATAGTTATCTCTTAAATTATATCAAAAACTTGCATTTTTTACAATGCTTTCAGCAAAAATTTTTAAATAAATATTTAAAAATAAAATGCTATTAGCCATATTCTAGACAAAAAATAAAAACCCACGAATTTTCGTGAGTTTTTACTTGGTTTTTACCATTTATAACCCTAAAAATCTATTAATATACCTATCGTTGCAATTTGCCGTATCGAGCAAAACAAAGGTGTCAATGCTTCCAAATTCATAATCGCAAAAAGTCTCCTTTGACAAAAACGCACCAAAGCTAACGTACGCCCTAATTAGTGGTGGCAAGCTTCGTTTAATCGCATTTTCGTCTAAAGCTTCTCGTGGCAAAATTTCCACTTGATTTTTGTCTAAGCTCTCTACTTTATACTCAGGGTTAAAATGATTATACGCAATGTAAGAAATCTCTTTTTGAAGCGCCATTTTATCCGTACCGTAAAAACTTGCTTCGCCGATAATATATCTATACCCCTGTTGCTTTATATACCCGATGACAAATCTAAGCAATAGCATAAGCACCATACTTCCCCTATACTCTTTTTTTATCACGGCACGAGACAGCTCTGCAATACTCTTCCCACTGTTTTTTAACCAAGATATATCAAACTCCCCTTCGCTAACAAAAGGCTTATCCTTAGGCAAATCATCAGACGTTATAATCCTATAACTGCCCACCACCTCGTTGGTTTCAGTGTCAACACAAATGGCAAGCTTGGCATACTCGTCAAAATCAGTCACGTCATACCCCCTTTCAAACACGTTGTCTGGGCGATATTCTAAAATCAACTCGTTATAACGCAATTTATAAGTTTGCATTTTTTCATTTTCAGTCTCTGCAAATTTAACTATAAACTTTTCCACGATAGCCCCCAATAACTTTTTCTACCTTGATTATAACACCTTTTTGTCCCCAATGCAAGCATTTTGTTGAAAAATCAACAATTTTTTATTTAACAAAAAAACACACTATGCTCCCAACTATAAAAGTGAAAGTATAGTGTGCCTATTTTGTTTGCTTAGTTTATTGTTCTAAGTAAATCATTCTTCCGCACTGTTCGCAGTCAATGACTTCTCCATTTTTGAGTTTGTTCATATCCGACATAGAAAGATTCATTCTGCACGCCCCACAAGCATCATTTTTAACGGCATATAAAATTGGATACATTTTATCCCCACGCTTTTTTTGGTATCTTTCCATAAGTGATGGCTCAACGGCTTTTGCAAGCTCTTTCAACTCGCTTTCAAGAGCATCTTTTTCAGCTTGATAAGAACTCTCTAATTGCTTGTATTTATCTGCGTTTTCTTTGTATTGAACTTGCGCAACTTTAGTGGTCTTTTTAATTTTTTCATACTCAGCAACAACGCTTTGCATTTCAGCAGAAATCTTTTCAGCATCGCTGTTTAAGGCCTTTATTTTTGCAAGAATTTCATCGATTTTTTTAATCAAAAACTGTATTTCTTTTTCATCTTCTACAGCCTCTAAAGTTTGCATAATTTCTTGTTGCCTTTCAGCAAGTTTTTCACCGTCTAAAGAAAGTTTATCAAACGTTTGTTTTAATTTTATTGCTTTGTCGTCAAGTTTGTTGACGTTTTCTTCAACACCCAAAATATACTTTTTTGCTGAATTTCTTTTCTTTCTTTCTTCGCTTGATAAAAGGATATTTTCAATTTCCTTTAGTCTAGCGTCCCTGCTTTGATACTCTTTTAAAGCCTTTATCATAATTCAATTCTCCTTTACATAAATCTATTATCTAAAAAGTAAATAGTTTGTGCTTTGCCCTTTAATTTTTGATTTATTATTTGATAGAAGTTATAAAACCCAAACTGTTCACTGACGTAATGTGGGATTATAACCACGTTTTTATCTTTTTCTATTAATTCTTTGAGCTGATGATGCGCAACGTCAGAAGTAATGACGGTGTCAACGCCGTCTAACTTGTCTAAACCCTCTATAGCGCTCGTGCCACCGCTTCCACAAAACGAAGCGATATTTTCCACAGCTCTATTGCCATAGTAAATAACTTTATCGCTATTAAACTTTTCCTTAACTTTTTGCACGAACTTTTCAATCGATTGTTTGTTGGTCTTAGCAAGCCTGCCGTATCCACAATCACCATCTACAATTTCTAAAATTTGTATATTCTCACCACCTAAACCTTGGCATAAACAGTTGTCGATTCCACAAGGCGCAACGTCTAAGTTAAGGTGCATAGAAATAATATTTAGTCCGTTTTTTACAGCAAGAGCAAGCGCCGTGTCCGTATCAATACTAATAGCTTTAATAGGCGAATAAATTGCTGGGTGGTGCGTAATAATGGTATCACACCCATTTTCGATTGCGCTTAAAACTGCACTTACAGACAGGTCTAAACTAAACAGAATTTTATTTGCACTGTCAGACAGTTTAACCAAAAGCCCACTATTATCATAACTGCCCTTTTCTATCATTTTATAACTGAGTGAAAGTGGACAAAATTCGTCTATTAAGGTCATTAAATGGCTAATTTTATACATACTTTTGTAATTTTTCCTTTAATTTTAGCATTTTTTGCCTGTCCAGCTCACTTAAGTCTGGACTTTTCAATATGCTATCTAACGTGTTAATTTTTTGGTTTATAAACTCTAAAAAATCTTGACTTTTATTTTTTATATTATCCCTACCAAACTCAATTTCCTGCTCGGTTAAAGCGTCTTTTCCTTTAACGGCGAGTATTAAGTCATAAAACTTGTTTGCACTCTTAAATAGGTAATCTTTTTCTATTTTATATCCCAAATTTATTAGACACAAACGCACTTTGTCGGTGTTTTTCATTGGTTGCAAAACAAGCGTTTTTGGAAGCGTTTTTGCACCTAACAGTATGGCGCAAATTTCTTCTCCACCCATGCCTGCAACAAGCCCAACGTCACTATTTGGCACGCCAACAAATCCGTTTGCCACCACACTTATTGCCCTTCCACTATTGATATAAGGATACAAAAGGTTTTCGGCTTTACTTAAACACTTGTCACTGACGTCTGCAATTATAACCTTCTTTGCTTTTTCACGAGTGAGCATAGCATGCGCCATATAGCCGTGGTCACAGCCAATATCGGCAAACACGTCACAACTTGGAATAATAGAAAAAATCTTTTCTAATCTATCTGTCATTATTGTTTGTCTATATATTCTTTAAGTCTTTTTGAACGGCTTGGGTGACGGAGTTTTCTAAGCGCTTTTGCTTCGATTTGACGGATACGCTCTCTAGTTACGTTAAACTCTTTACCAACTTCTTCCAAAGTCCTTGGTTTTCCGTCGTCTAAGCCATAACGGAGTCTAAGCACCTTTTCTTCTCTTGGCGTAAGCGTGTCGAGAATACCAATAAGTTGTTCTTTAAGCATTGTATAAGAAACTGCATCTGTTGGGGCTGTGCTCTTTTCGTCTTCAATAAAGTCTGATAAGTGACTATCTTCTTCTTCACCGATAGGCGTTTCAAGCGAAACAGGGTCTTGTGCAATTTTTTGAATTTCCCTAACCCTTGCCTCGTCAATGTCCATTTCTTTTGCAATTTCTTCTGGAAGTGGTTCTCTGCCGAGTTCTTGTAAAAGCTTACGAGAAACTCTTATTAATTTATTAATCGTTTCGACCATATGCACCGGAATACGAATTGTCCTTGCTTGGTCAGCAATAGCACGAGTAATTGCTTGGCGAATCCACCACGTAGCATAAGTAGAGAACTTAAAGCCCTTTTGATAATCGAACTTTTCAACAGCTTTCATAAGGCCTAAGTTGCCCTCTTGAATTAAATCCAAAAACTGCATACCCCTACCCATATAACGTTTTGCGATAGAAACTACAAGCCTTAAGTTTGCCTCTGATAAAAGGCGTTTTGCATGCTCGTCACCATCCATCATACGCTTTGCAAGTTCAGTCTCTTCGTCAGGTTGAAGAAGTGGAACTTTACCAATGTCTTTTAGATACATCTTGACAGGGTCGTCCATACTTATTTCTTTTAATAATTGGTCAAGAAGGTCTTTGTCTTTTTCATACTCGTCAACCACTTGAACGCCTTGATTGTCAAGTATTTTATAAATTTCTTCAAATTGCGATGCCATTAATTGAAACTTATCAAATTTTTCAAGCAAAACCGCACTCTTTATGCATCCACTCTTTTTGCTTTCAACGATTACGTCCGCAACAATTTTTAACAATTCTGGCGAAAGAATCTCGCCTGCATCTTGAGCGTTTTCTTCTAGTCCATTGACTTGAGTTTCTTTTAAAATCTCTTCCATAAAGTTTCTCCTATATATCCACACTTTTAAATTAGTTTTTTCTTTTGGGCAACAAGCATTGCCATTTCCTTTGCATACGCTCGCCTTTTCTC
The DNA here is from genome assembly GCA_045587245.1 of Christensenellaceae bacterium. Lineage (GTDB taxonomy): Bacteria > Bacillota > Clostridia > Christensenellales > Borkfalkiaceae > UBA1259. The sequence continues at coordinate 30,803 of JAZNBU010000048.1, read as the reverse complement.
AGCGTCCGTTTCGGCTTCGAATAGCGAGGTCAACCTGTTTATATCTCTTGTTAATTTTTCTATTTTTATGGTCTTTATACAGTCAAAAAAGTAGGTCGCTTGGTCGAGCTTGTTATTATCTTCGGTCTCTAAGCCTGCGATTATTCCCACTTCACCAGCCCCTTCTTCGCTTATAATTTCATACAAATCGTTAAACTTAACGGGCTCTTGACTTTCTTGTTTTTGTACGATATAACTTTGAATTTCTTTATGCACCGCTAGGTCGAATTCTAAAGCCCTGATATCCGTTTCCTTGGCAAAGTTTTTGTTAAATAGATATGATGCTAAAACGTATCTAGATGCAATTACAACCTTGTCACCTTTATTTTCCACGTATAGTTTAGTCTGTGCATTTACGTTAGGTTTTTTACTCTCTTCACTATAAAGTTCTCTTCTTAGTGCATCTAAAGTAATTCCAGAAACGTCCCTAACCGTTTTTAATAAATCTTCTTGCTCGGCTGGCGAACTGCTTTCCCTGATAACCCTAACGGCGTTAACAACGTATTTTCTCTTTCCGTCAACAGTGCTTAAGTCATAAGTTCTTTTGATTATATCAAGCTTAAAATCAATGAGTAGCTTAGCGTCGAGAAGTAGTTTTCTATACCCTTCTGCGCCAAAGCTTTTAACAACGTCGTCTGGGTCTAGTCCGTCTGGTAGTGCCACAACTTTAACTTCTAAACCTTCTTCGCTTAATATTTCTAAGCCACGAATTGCAGCCTTTTGCCCTGCAAAGTCACCGTCATAACAAATATACACCTTGTCCGTATATCTTTTAAGTATTCTTGCTTGGTCTTTTGTTAAGGAAGTGCCCATACTCGCAACAACGTTTCTAAACCCCGCTTGTACTAGCGAGATTGTGTCCATATACCCTTCAACGATAATCACACCGTCAAGCCCCGTTTCGTTTTTGAGTTTTTTAAGGTTGTTTAAGTTGTATAGGTTATTAGACTTAGAGAACACAAAAGTTTCTCTAGTGTTCTTATACTTAGCAAAATCAGCTTTTTCTAGTAGTCTTCCACCAAACGCAACAACTTGTCCAAATTGATTGATGATAGGAATAATAAGCCTTCCACCAAGCGCATCGTAATATCTTCCGTCCTTGCTGTCAACCACTCCAGAAAGTGTCATTTCCTCATAGGTGTAGCCTTTTGAGAGCAAGTGTTTTGGCAGGTCGCTAAAGTTAAGTGATGCGCCTATGCCAAATTTTGCCAAACTCTCAGAAGATATTTTTCGCTTTAATATGTATTCTTTATGTTTTATAGACTCTTCTTTTTTAAGGTTTGATGCATAAAACCTAGCCGTGTCGGTAAGGAGCGCAAGCACCCTTTCCTTTTGGCGCTTTTGCTCTTTAATCTTTTCATCGTCATACTTGATTTCAGGAAGTGGCATCTTGACACGCTCGGCTAAATATTTAACAGCGTCGTTAAAGTCAAGCGACTCAATCTCCATTACGTAGCTTATAACGTCGCCACTTTTATGGCATCCGAAACAATAAAAGAACTGACCGTTTGGATTAACCGAAAAGGACGCCGTCTTTTCGTGATGAAAAGGGCATCTTCCCCAATAGTTTCCGCCTTTTTGCTGTAGCTGAACGTACTTGCCAACAACTTCAACAATATCGTTTTTGTTTTTAAGTTCATCAATGAACTTTGCGTCAAATCCTTTCATTTTCTTCCTAATTTTTAATTATAATTTCCAATTTTTTGGAATAAATATCTCGCTAAACGTCTTAACGGCATACATATCGCTCATGCCAGAAATATAATCGCAAAGCACGGTGTCAATATCATCAACGTCTAGCCTCTTAACGTAAAACTCCGGCATTTTTTCTGGCGACTTTTTATAATAAGTATAAAGCGACGTCAGCATGCGTTTTGCCCTTTCTTCTTCATCACGGAAAGTTTTGTGTTTATACACCCTTTCAAACAAGAACTCCCTTAGCCTCATCGTAGCATCGTTAATTTCGGGTTGCATTTCCACCTTGTTTTTCCCTTCGCTTTCAATATAAATAGAACGGAGCATGGTGTTAATTCTTTTGCTTGAAGCAGTGCCCAAAATATCAATTAAATCTTTAGGAATATCTTGTAGCGTTATAAATCCCCCGTCAATAGCATCGTCAATATCGTGATTTATGTATGCAATTCTATCTGCAAGGCTAACTGCCCTTCCTTCAAGTGTTTTAGGCGTGGTTTTAAGTTTATGATTAATAATGCCGTCCACAACCTCTCTAGTTAAATTGAGACCCAATCCGTCGTTTTCTAATAAATCGACAACTCTGCCCGACTGCTGATTATGTTCAAAACCCTTAGGGTTAAGTTCTGTTAATATTCTCTCGCCCGAGTGACCGAACGGAGTGTGCCCCAAATCGTGACCGAGCGCTATTGCTTCGGTAAGGTCTTCGTTAAGAGATAGTGCCCTTGCAATTGCACGAGCCACTTGCGAAACGGCAAGCGTGTGCGTAAGTCTTGTTCTATAATGGTCGCCTTCTGGCGAAAAGAAAACTTGAGTTTTATTTTTTAAGCGCCTAAACGCCTTACAATGAATAATCCTATCTCTATCACGTTGAAAAGGCGTGCGCATAGGGCAAGGTTCTTCTTCTCTAAGCCTGCCAATAGTGTCTGTTGACTTAAATGCGAAAGGCGATAAGAACATTTCTTCTATTTTTAATGTTTTTTCTTTCATAGCTTGCCCCCTAATTTGATTACTTTGTTATACTATATATATAACTAAGTATATATACAACGTAAATATAAAAAACCCTTTTTTTAACTAAAATTTTTTTAGTAGCTTGCGTAATTTTACAAATAAAAAATAATCCAGCAACTTTTGGGCTGGATTATTTTTTATTATCATAAATTAAATTTTTTGCTAATTATTCAGCTTCAACAGATTTGTCATTAACAGACTCATATAAAGCCACAACTTCATTTGATGGTGCTTTTGTTAAGAGAGACACTATAACTGCAATTAACAAGCTTACTACAAAGCCAGGAATAATTTCATAAAGGTTGGTATTAGCAATTACAGACGTAAATCCATAATACTCAAAATTAAATAAAATCATCCAAAGAATCGAAACTACAAAGCCTGAAATAATGCCGAATACAGCGCCCTTTTCATTAAATCTCTTCCAGAACAATGCAAGCACGATTGTTGGGCCGAAAGCCGCACCGAAGATAGACCAAGCAGCAGAAACTAATTCCATAATACTGCCAAGGTTAAAGTAATAAACAAGTAAAGCAATTGCAAGTGCAAAAATTGTAATTACACCAACGGCAATTCTGCTAACCCAAAGCATTTGTTTATCCGTTGCTTTTTTGTTTATGGTTGTTTTGTAAATATCTGAAGCAAATGCAGATGATGAAGCAAGAAGTTGAGAGTCTGCCGTGCTCATTGATGCAGCAACAATTGCAGAAATCAATATGCCACCAACAAGGGCTAATGCGCCTGCGCCAAAGATTTTTCTAACAACAGCTACAAACACCAAATTCTTATTGTCTGCAGTCACACTTGTGCCGATAAACTCGTGTGCAACAAGCGCAACCACCGTTGCCATGGTCAAAATTACAGTCGTCCAAACAGAACCGATAATTTGTGATTTCTTCATTTCTTTTTCTGACTTAACTGCCATATATCTAACTAAGATATGTGGCATACCAAAGTATCCAAGTCCCCAACCAAGTCCGGTTAAAATTGAAGCGATACTATCCCAGTTGAACTCACCACTAGCAAGAACGTTATAATAGTTTTCAGGTGTGACAACGCTTGCCACCCCACCAGAAACGTTTAACATTACGTAAGCAATAATTGGAACGGTAAGTAGTGCAAGAAGCATAAGCATGCCTTGGAAAAAATCTGTCCAACAAACAGCCTTAAATCCACCGAGTAATGTGTAAGAAACGATTACAATTGACATAACTATCATTGCAACGTCTTCTTTAACGTTTGGAACTAACATGTTGAATAATTTACCACAAGCAACAACACTTGATGCTGAATATAAGCAATAACCAACCACGAAAATTACTGCACAAGCAATTCTAAGCGTTGGCTTTGTAGACTTAAATCTGTTTGATAAAAATTGTGGAATAGTTATAGAATCGCCTGCTCTAATAGCATATCTTCTTAGCTTTGGCGCAATTAAAAACCAAGCACAAAGTGTTCCGATAATTAAGCCGATTGAAATCCAAATTTGGCTTAAACCACTTATAAAGATTGCACCAGGCAAGCCCATTAATACCCACGCCGACATATCAGATGCCCCGGCAGAAAGCGCAGACACCCAGCCGTTCATATTCCTTCCGCCTAAAAAGTAGTCTTTTTCGCTCTTATCTTTACTTTTAACGAAAAAGTAAATACCTATACCCAAGACTAAAATGAAATATAGTGCAAATGCAATTACCTCATAAACATTCATTATCTTTCTCTCCTTGTGTTAACGAACATAAAAAATATGTAAATTATTATAATATAAATCGGCCATAAAATCAAGTAAATTTGTAGTCAAACAAAAAAAGGGCTATCAAAACCTTATGATAGCCCTTTTAATTTTTAAATTTTATTCATTTTCTTGCGTTTGCTTTTTTGCTTTGTTTTTGTTTATTAAGTAGTAGATTAAAACGATTACGTAATGAACTACAAGTCCTACTGCAATTGCCTTAACTAAGTCGAATATAACGGTTAAAGCAAAGGTCAAAACAAGCACTAAAATATCCTGCCACTTTTTAGTTTTAATAACTTTTACAAACTCTCTCCACTCACTCATATTATACGCAACGATAAATAAAATTGCAGCGATAATAGGCATTGGGATATAAGACGCAAGTGGCATAAGCAGAACTAGCACAAGTAAAAGCACGACTGCGTGCACCATGCCCGCTAGTGGCGACTTGCCACCGTTTTTAACGTTGGCAGCAGTTCTAGCGATAGCCCCCGTTGCAGGGATACCCCCAAAACAACCAACAAAAAAGTTGCCTGCACCAAGTGCGATAAGTTCGGTGTTGGAATTATGTTTATCGCCAACCATTTTGTCTGAAACCACGCAAGATAAAAGCGACTCTATACCAGCAAGCAAGGCTATAGTAAACGCACTTGGAAGTAGCGCCAACACTTTTTCCATTGTTATTTCAGGAAAACTAAAGGTTGGAAGTGCAGATGATATTGTGAAAGAAGAGCCGATTGTTTTTGCATTTACCACAGGGATTAGACAAACCAACGAACCTACCACAACTGCTATTAGCGAGCCAGGAATTTTCTTAGAAATTTTTGGCCAAACAATCAAAACTGCAAGACCGATAACGCCAACAAGCACTGCCCAAAGGTTAATGCTAGAAAAATATTCAAACACAAGCGCTAACTTTTCTGGCGTTTCAATAGCAGACACTCCGCTAGGATAAACTAAGCCCAAAAAGTCTTTAAGTTGCCCAACTACAAGGGTGACAGCGATACCCGCCGTAAAACCAATAGTTATAGTATGTGGAATATATTTTATAAGCGAGCCAACACGCAAAAGCCCCATAAGTATAAGTATAACGCCTGCCATAATGGTTGCAAGGAATAACCCTTCCATACCTTCGGTTAAAATAATACCTGCAACGATTGTTGCAAACGCAGCAGTTGGGCCTGTAATGTTTACCTTGCTTCCACCCAAAAGCGCCGTCACAAACCCGGCAATAATTGCAGTAAATAATCCCCTTTCCGGCGTTGCGCCAGACGCTATTGCAAGCGCAATAGATAGTGGCAATGCAATAATTGCAACGATAATTCCTGCAATTATATCAGAAACAAAATCTCTTGATTTATAGCCTTTAAAAGAAGACAATAGTTTTGGCTCAAACAACTTCATAATCTTTCTCCTTCGAATAAAAACATTATATAACAATATCCACTAAAAAAGCAATGATTTTTTACCTTCTTTTATTGTTAATTTTTTATATATGCCTTGACTTATGGCGCACTTAGTGATACTATTATAAACAGTATAATGATGTAAAATTTTGCATTAACCCATTTTTTAAGGAGAGTTAGCATGAAAAGTAGCTATTACTTAAACGTAAACGGCAAATATGGTATGGGCGCTTATGCTCAACCAGACTATCCAACCTTACCAGACCTTCTTGAGTCAATGGATAGGCTTGGAATTTGGCAAACTGTTGCTTATCACCTTAACGCACGTGATTTGCACCCTGTATTTGGCAACAATTTCCTTTTAGAGGATATAAAAAACACCCCAGGCGCAAGAGAAAGAATTATCCCTGCTTTTTGCGCTAACCCTGCAATGCTTGTTGGCAAGGGCGAAATGGAGGCGCTTGAAAAATGCCTTAAAAAAGGCGTAGGTGGATGCGTTATTATCTTCCCAAAAACAAACCGTTTCCGTATGGTTGAATATCGCCCTATTTTTGAAAGGCTTAGAAAATTTGAAAGCGTTGTTTTGGTTGACGTTACTGAAATGACCGATAACGATATAGAAGACCTTGCAAATATCGCACCAAGCTTCCCTGAACTAAAGTTTGTTGTTAAGGAAGTTATGTGGTGGCAGTTCTCACGTGTACTTGACCTTATGAGAAGGGCTAAAAACGTTTATTGCGATATTTCGTGGCTACATACAAGAGATGCTATAAAAATTTTGTGCGAGCAAACCGATTATAGCCGTGTTGTGTTCGGCGTTGGTTTCCGTTGTCACGGTGCAGCATCTATCGGTGGCCTTGCTTGGGCTAATATCCCACAAAAAAAGAAAAACGAAATTGCGTGGAACAACTTTGTTTCTTTACTTCCTAAGCGCACAAAAAAACACGCTTTTCGCAACAAAAAGAAAGTTCAAGACAAAATCAACAACCGTTTCTGGAAAGATTTTATAATCGGCAAACCACTTTCAGACGTTCTTGTTATCGATGCGCACACGCATATCGGCCCATTTACACGTAGTTGGTATTTAACCGAAAACGGAATTGAAGACCAAATTGCAACGCTTAAGAAAGAAATGCAAGCTTTTGGCATAAACAAAATTCTTTCTCAACCAGAAACAGCCCTTTTCGGCACACCTATCGAAGGCAACAAAATGGTTGAAGTTAAAATCGACGATAAAGAGCGTTTCAGGGGCAACCTTGTTGTTAACCCAATATATTCTGAACTTTATACCGAAGAAGTGCTTGACTCTTTCTTTAAGGGTGGATATTTCTGTGGCTTTAAGGTTGCACCACAATATTTGGGCGTTAACGTTAATGATGAAAGATTTGTGCCAATGTATGAATATGCAAACAAACACTCTATGCACATTTTATTCCACTCTTTTGACGACGGCGATTGTGGAACTCCAGATAAGATTGCTGAAATGGCTGAAAAATATCCAAACGCAAACTTTATAATCGGCCATACAGGTGGTGGCACAAGGGGTCGCCATCAAGCCGAAAGAGTTGCTTTAAATCCACGTTATAATAACTGTTATTTTGAGTTCTGTGGAAGTTTTACAACAGACGTGCGTTGGGAAGATAGCCTTAAATACATAGATTACCATCGTGTAGTTTTTGGAACAGACACCGTTGTTCACGATATAGCTTGGGAACTTGCAAGACTTTTATCACTTGATATCCCAGAAGAACAAATCGAACAAATCCTTGGCAACAATATGCAAAGAGTTTTAGATAAAACTAAATTGCCTGAGTAAATTAATTAATATTTGTATAAAAAAACACCCACCGATTTCGGTGGGTGTTTTAATTTTTTCTAATTATACATTAGGTGTAATAGTTATAGTTGGTGGCAACATGAAAAGTTTAACATCTAAATTATAACGCTCCTCAAATGTGCCATAAATTTCGTTATAACTGCCATCTCCATTATATCCATAACGATAATAAATACTAAGCTCGCAAACAGGAATTGAAAATTCCATACCATTATAGTTCAATGTTTCTTTATCGTAACTAACGTGAATACCAAATATTGTCATCCAGCTATTATCACCATCAGTGCCAGAAACATAACCTGTTGTTTCTGTAAACGTTGCGTTTGGATTTAACTTATCTTCAAAGAAATAGCTGATTGCTTGCTCTCCATCATAAGTTATAGCAAACTTAATTCTTTCATCTTCGTAAGTGAAAACCATATCTCTCAAATATAAATAAAGCGTTTCACCATCAGCAAAAACAATTTGATCATAGTCTGACCATAATAAATATGCTATATAGTCATATCCCCAACTTCCCGTGCGGTCTAATAGTTCTTGTTTTGTGCCGTTAAAGATAAGTTTTGTATCGTTCCTGAACGTGCTTACTCTATCTAAAATTGCAGTTAAGTCATCAAATTCTTTCATGCCACTTGCGACCTCTATAGCTTTTGCGCCGTTAATGTTTGGAATTGGGCCGTTAGCATCATAGAATTCTTTAGTTATATTAAGAATTACTGTTACGTTAGGTTCGCCTTCAGCAGGATATAAAGAAATGGTATTTTCGCTTAACTCTTTGCCGAAAAATTGTTTGATAAGCCTTAAGAAATCATCGTTAATTTCAAGCGTTGTTATAGATGCTGTTTCTTTTAAGAAAATGAAGCCATAATCATCCCAACTAAAGTTATCTGTGAATTCTTCTTCACCAGGGATAGCAGGTGCATATTCAATTTGATATGCGCCAGAATTTACCACTTGGTTAAGCCACTGAGCGCTATAACTATACTCTAAGCTTGCAATAAGATTTTCCATAAAACGCTCAGAAACGTTAAACTTAACGTTATCTATCGTTGTTGGATACATTTGCATATCATGGAAAGGATACATTAAGTCACGTACGTAGAAGTTATTATGCTCTATGCCTGCAATGTTTTCAAACTCTACTGTTACGAATCTGCCATTTGGCAATTTTGCATCGTTTAGTGTAACAAAAGACTTGTTGTTGCTAAGGCTTGTGACGTTTGACTTAATGATTATAGTTTCAGCATCTGGATAAACTGGGAAATCTTGTGTATCGCCATAAATTTCAACCACTTTTTGACCATATATTGCGCTATCGCCATTAAAGTGGACATTTGGTCTTGTGCTGTTTATTTCATACTCTTCAGCGATAGTAAAAGTTTCTTTTATTTGTGAAAAACCACCATCTCCTGTTACGCCAAAACCACCTTCCTGCTTGTTTCCGTCGCCACCTGGCTCTAGCATTTGATTGTCGTTATTGTATATTACAAAACCATTACTATATGCAAAGCTTTCAAAATCACCGTTTAATATAACCTTTTGAATTGTTGTTTGACAAACAGTTTCGTGAATAGGCGCTCCATGAACGTTGGTTGTGTATCTCATGCCGGCGAAAATACTTGCCAAGTTTACTGTTGCCCCATCAGAGATATTGTTTATAGTAAGCGTATCTAAATTCAACTTAAGTCCAAACTTAGTTCCATCTTGATATTCATCACATTTAAGAAGATTACTATTTAAAAGCTTAAACCCAGCCGTAATACCCATTTCTGGAACTTCTTCTGAAATATATCCATCTAAAATAAGATGTTTGATATTTGCTGAATATTCATCAAGTGTACCTTTGTTTTTCAAGGTTTCTAAGAAATTTCCACCATAGAAATGTTCAACTTCAATGCATCTTCCATTTATCGTTTCGTAGGTTGGCGATGGAAGATGGAGAGTGTCTCCCGTAGGCTCGCTTACAAAGCCCCATAAATAATTTTTCTTGCCCTTTGAATCTTTTATCCAAAGGTTGCCCATATTGTCTAAAGCAAAGGCATCAGTTTCATTAACTTCATCGCCGTTATCATCTAAAAGTATAAACTTCTTAAATGCCTTACTGTTGCTCATCCAGAAGTTGCCGTCATCATCTGAAACGTAAGAGAACAAACTGCCACCCCAAGGTCTATATTGACCCGTTCCTTGGTCTTCGTATATTTCATAATAGCAGAGCGAATCATCTAAAACTGAATACTCCCATTTAGTGTTATAAACAACAACGCCTTTAATAGATGATGGAATAACAAGAGTGTCGATATCTGCATCAAAATGTATGCCACCACTTAAATAATTGAACTCATCAGGTATTGTTAAGGTTGTGCCGTCAACACTTTCGCCATCATCAACAAAGGCTTGAAGAGTCTTTCTGCCCACAATGTCTTCTGCATTTTTGTTAGAAACAAAACCGATTGGCGCAACGTATTCTTCATCATCCATATTGATAATAATGCCAAGCTCGGTTTTCGCTTCGACAACTTGCTCATAACTTATAGAATAATTTTGCGTGTTATATAAACTACCAATTTTTGCTTTGTCTTGACTTGACAAAGCAAACTCTTGCGACAAAATGCTATACAAACTGTTTATTGTGTTTGTTTTGTCGCCTTGAAGAACGTATGCAGGACCTGCTTCGCCCAAATCAAAGAAAACCATTCCCGTTTTTGGATTTTCAATATCACCACTAAGCAAAAAGAAATCTTTGTTGCTTGATGCATAAATCATCGTTTGTGATGTAATATTATCTTGTTCATCATAAGCATAGTCTATAACTAAAATATTAAAGTCTGTTTTGCTTATAAAATTTATTTCAGCATAGTTATACTCTTTAAAAAGTTCGTTTCTAGAATTCTTGAAGGTTGTAAACAAATAGGTTTTTATAGTGCTACCTTCTTTTTCTACACTTGCGTTAATTACAGTACTTCCACCATAATCCATCAAAATATTTAAGCCGTAAAATGAACTCACCTTAAAATAGTTGTTTGCTGCATATCCTGCAATTCTTGCCGTCATTGTAGAAAAGTCTATGCCATAAGCATAATAGTCTGTATCATTAGACTCTACCTTGCTCGAATCAGCATCCATCATTGTAAACATACCTGATATTAGACTTTCTTTAGAACTTGCAAATAACGCTTGCGAATTATATAAACTTGCACCATTTGTGCCGTTTAATTGCTTTTCGCCTTTTCCATTATTTGATTTCATTAAAGTATTTGCGCTCGTTGATGCCGGCTGGTTAGAAACTTGAGCAAACACGTCTTTCATTTGGTCAACTATTTGGTTATACTCATCAAGTTCTGCGTTTGCGACAGGGCCACTAGGTCCTCCTCCGCCGCCGTTTGGGCCACAAGCAACTAAAGTAAAACTAAAAATAGAAATTAGTGCTAGAATTAAACATAAAAGTGTTTTTTTCATACTATCCCTTTCCTTTATAAAAATTATATTTATTATATCAATAAATATATAAAAAATCAACAAGCTATAAAAAAATAATGCATAAAACACAAACTTAAATGTTTTTGCTAAAAAAAGGGCGAGAAAAATTTCTTGCCCTTTTTATATATGTTTTGTTAAAATTTACTAAGATATCGCTATTATTTTGCCACCTTCAATTCTAAAACAAGTGTTTTGTGGTGAAATTTTTATCATATTACTATTTTTAGATAGCAGGTAATTAAATAATAAAAGTTGCTCGTTTTCAATAGTTTTTATGCTTTTAGGAATATTAATGCAAGTTATTTCTTCTATAAAATTTGCTGCGCTATTTGAAAAAGTTCCGTCACTATTTTTATCCACCCAAAATGCTTCTTGCCCAATTATTTCCGTTCCGTCTCTAATATTTAACTCGCCCTCATAATGCAATGGAACTGCTATTAACTCTTTTCCATCTTTGCTGTATATGCACCCATCGTTTGAACTATATCTTGGATTATCTAATTTAACAGCATAACTTTTAATCGAAGTATAACAATATATCGCAACGCTTAGACTGCTTCCACTATTGCTCGTTAATTGTGAGTGAGTTTGTGGCGATATAAATCTATTAATCTCATAACTATTAGGCAAAACCAACCTTTCAATCTCTTGGGTGCGATTAAAGGCCAGTTCGTTAATCCACACAACACCTTCAGGCAAATAAAAAGTCTTATTATCAAACTTTTTTCCACCTGGCACACATATCAATCTCTGCCCGTCAATGCTGTATAAAATTCCATCTTGACTCTTAAAATACTCGTTTTGCTCATCAACTATAAACTCATTAAAGTTTTGGTTTTCGACACAAACATCAACGCTTGGCAATAATTTTATACAATCATTTTGTTCATCAAACTGAATTTTTGTGCCAAAATCATACCACATATGCTTATGTCCAATTCTATTTATAGTTTTTGGAATAAAAAATGTATCACCACTAAACGTACGCATATGGTTAAACATAAAATCATCATAAATGGCTAGAGTTGATGGAAGTTTTATGTTTAACGGAACTATTGAAGATTGCCCACAGCCTTGAAACATTGCCACCCCACTATTTACATTAGACATATCCCACTCGCTCAAATCTAACACACCTTCTAATTTATAACAACCATCAAATGCGTAATTAAAATTAACAACTTTATCGGCTTTTAAAAGGTCTAATCCTCGTATTATTTTTAAGTTGCTAAATTTATCATTTGAACGATAAGAACTAAAAAGACATTCACTGTCTTGGTTTAATTGTATTTCTTTTTCGCTATAAATAGTAAGCGTAGAATCGTTAACGTAACAAATAATTTGGTTATTCTCTGTTGATGCGCTCCAATACTCGTTTTCAAAACCCGTTTTGTTATAACTGTTTACAATATTTATCTCAGTAATCTTGCTCTTAGCAGTTTTTCCTTTATACCACGTATCCCTTGCAAGCAAAATGCTTTCTTTATTATCATAACAACCATATATAGGTAAAATCATCAAAACAAATAAAACTAATATAACGTATGAGAGAGTCAATCGAAGCCTAAAATTTTTATTCATTATTTACCAACTGAAATTTATTTTACTTATTATATCAATATCAAAACGCCAAGTCAACTCTGAATTACACAATTTCTCAACATGATAAAAAAAGGACACCGATTCTGGTGTCCTTTATCGTGGCGGGCAATCTGTAAAAATAATATTACAAACTTATATCAACTTTCTTGAAGGCTTAAGCAAAGGTTGCAATTTTTTTGCTGGTGAAACAATTAACGAACTTGACATTGAATTAAAAAGTGTGTTTTTTAGGCTTTTATTTAAGTACCGGCTGCAGTTGTGTTTTTTATTAAAAATTTATAGTATTTTTTTAAATTTGTATTGACATCGTTTATTAAACAATATATAATAATAAAGTAAAATTTTGTAGAATTAAGAATTAATTTTACTAAAAAAGGAGATTTTTTATGTCTGACGAAATTAGATTACAAACAAAAACTCTTAAAAACCCAAGCACACCTCTTGACTGGGTTCCAATCGTTGGCGGTATCAGAATGAACAGATTTTCAACCGAGCGTAGCATGGTTAAAAAAATGTCTTGTTTTGGTTGGCACTTTGATGGGTTTAGCAGTGAATACACTGGCACCGAATATAGAGTGTATGGCAACACAGTAACTTCACATGATAATTATTCGCATTATCTTCGTTTCTGTCGTCCAGAAGTCTATTACGGAAGCAAATTCTTTAACATAATGGAATGGTTGTTCTTATTGACCTTGCCTTTATACAGAATTTGCAAGTGGATTTGGCTTATCACCTTAATTATTGGTGGTGTAATGTTAACCTCTAACCCTACATTCGGTTTACTTTTAATGTTTGTGCCTTTGGGATTTTTGCTTTTACCTAACGTATTCTGCCTTATCGGCAAAAAGTTAAATAAAAAAGCAGAAGAACTGACCAAGATAGTGCTAGATGGCAATGGTTATGAAACTAAATGGGGCATAACAGACAAAGAGCTTTTAAATATTGCCAAAAGAATAAGAAGAAATAGAGCACGCTAATTAATCATTAAAAAAATGAGTTCGGCTAACCGAACTCTTTTTTTTAAGCAATTTTTTGAGAACATAAAACACAAAATAAAAAAGCAAACATCTCCGAGGGTTCGGCTTTGTTTGCTCTTGGCAAAAGATTAGAGTAATTACTCGTTGCAAAATTTATTTTTTATATTAATGCAAGCTAATATCAATAGTAATTTTATTGCCTGAAGAATCTGGGGTGCAGTCTATATATGGTTTATAAAATTCAATATATTCTTCAAGTTTTTCAAAAACTTCTTGCCATTTTTCTTCTTTTAAAGAATCGGTAGACCTTCTTTTAATAGCAAAATATCTTTTGTAATTTACTTCTGGCTTAAGATATACTTTCGTACAACAAAAAGTACATCCATCATGATTCCACTCCTCTGTCACGTCACCACGAGCGTTTTCCTTTTCAATTTTAAGAGAATATTTCTTTCCACAAACCGGACAGTTCCTTTTATGTTTAATGAGGTCTCTTTGAGATGTGCGCATTAAATATTTCGCAAGATATTCTCTTTTATCGGTTTCGCTAAGCCCCTTTGTTTCCATATATTTAAGCATGCGCTTTACAGCAAGCGACTGATAAATTTTATATGCAACTACCCCTAAAATAATTATCACAATAAGAGGCATAAGAAATAAAAATGGTTTTATTATTCCAAACAGCTCTTCTGCGTTCATATCTTTAATGTGTGAAGCCAACAACATACCCCCTGTCTCCTTTTTAATAAATTTAACTATAAACGATTATAGCACATACTCTTAAACTAGTCAATATCTGAGATAAGTTTTGGTTTTCAACAAACATTTTCTCTTTTGACAACAAACAAAAGGACACCAAAATCGGTGTCCTTTATCGTGGCGGAGAAAGAGGGATTTGGGGCTCTGTAGCCCCCGTACCCGCAAAATAGTCCACTGGACTATTTTTTCGCCAAAAGCGAACACGCAATCTAAAGATTGCTGGCTCCTAATTCAAATCCCTCTATTACTTACACAAAACAAAAGACAAACCCGAAACAAATTCGGATTTGTCTTTCGTTGGCGGGCAAGTGGTGATTGCATTCTAATTTTTATTCATTAAAACGTATAGTTTTTAAGATAATGATTTGATTAACGAATTAATAAAAAATTTTAAACATTACCTAAAAAGGCAAAACTTTAGTTCTTAAAATTTCTTCAGCAACTTGTTTTATAAAAGTTTTAATACCATTATTAATTATATTATCTTTTTCCTTGTTGTAATATCTATAAAGCTCTCTGATTTCTATTGGGTTAAAATCATCCGTATTTGTATTAAATATTTTTAAAAACATTTCCTTTATGTGAGAGGAGGCTGCCTTAGTTGTGTATATTTTTGTCATATTCTCAGAATTAAAAAATTCCAAAAGTTTTGTTACAAATTTTTCTATGTGGGTATATTCAGTTTCGGGATAAAAACATGGGAATAAGGAGGCAAATCGTTTTGACATTAATGTGACCATTGCCGATGTTTGTTCTTTACTTACTGCCTGTACTTCCTTTTCATTAACTGTCTTTTTCAAAATACTATTAACAGCTATATCTATACGAGAAGAAATACTCTTAAGATTTTCTATTTCTCCACTTAACGAATCCAATTGTTTTTTTTCTTTCAACTCTCTTAAGTGTAAGAACATTAGTCCTGCCCATTGCTCTACTAATTGTTTTCTTATATCATCAAAATTATCAAATGTATAGATAAAATCATTATTATTATATATTTTTTCCAAAAACTTGTAAACATTTACATTGTCTACATATGCGTATTTTATATCTGATTCCTTGTTGCTTAAATAAGTCCTATACTCAGATTCAACTTTTTTATCAACAAAAACATAAATAGGAATATGATCTTCCTTTGCATTAATGTATTCCTTAAGAGTTATTGATGAAACGAACTCATCATATGCACTATGATTTTGTGTAGATAAACTTCCATATCTTCCTCCTATTATCAAAATAAGCATATGACAATTTTTAATTTCATTATAACAAGAACTTTCTATATCATTATTAGGTACAAAGGCGACCCCTCCACTTTCAAACAAAACGGATTCATATCCAAAGCTTTTTATAAAATTTTCTAAATCGTTTCTTATATATTTCAAATCATAATATGTCGAACTGACAAAAATTCTTGGTTTCATAATTTTCTCCTTAGTTTTTCCTAAATACAAACACTCGTGAGCAAGTAGTAAAAAGTTATGTTTTTTTGCTGTTCATTTTCTAAAAGACCTTTTTATTTACAATTGTAAGATTTATATCAATTAATCTTGAATTAGTTCAGGCGGAACAGGTAAGCCTAATCTTTGAAGCGGTATATATTCAAAGTAATAATCGCAACCAACCGAGTGAATGTAATTTAACACATCAATATATTGTTCTTTTCTAAACCAATTGTCCAACAAATAAATATATTCAACATCAATATTCGCAGGCGCCATTAATTTTTTATATTGTTTTTTCTTAAAATCACAAGTCTGCAATTTTTCATCAACCGAACCAGCAACTTCTTGGTGTTTACATTCAATGATAAAAAGTTTATTGTTTAATAAAACAAAAATGCTATCGTCTGGTAATAATCTTTTTGAAATATATTTTTTCCAATCGATATTTAAGCGAGATAAAAAAACACTATAAAAATTATATTTTTTGTAAACCTCTGCAACTTTTTCATCGTTATAAAAAACGTCATTCTCACTAATACTATAATGTGGTTGCTGACTTAAAAAAGTCGATAAATCTGTTTTGCCTTCAAACACTAACCCTGTACGAGTGTTTCCACCACCTTTTCCACTTTTAATCATAATTTTCTCCTTAGTTGCAAATAAGTAATTCTTTTATTTTACCACGGCTGTCGCCTTTACTGTTAATTGCTCTTGTCGCATCAACTTTGTTAATTGTATATGCTTTATATAGTTCCTCAAAGAAAGTATCTTCGGGGTTTACGTTTTGCGGATCAGAATTACTTAACATTATTTTTGCGCCGCTTAAATTTATTTCATCAATAAATTTTGCAAGACGTATTTGCTCATTATCATCAAAGCAATCAGCGTTATATGCTGTAAAGCCTGCTGTTTCTGAAATAGGACGGTAAGGCGGATCAAGATAAACAAAAGTATCTTTATCAATAAAATCTTTTGAGAGTGAATAGTCGCCACAAACAATAGTAACATTTTGTAAAGCCTCAGATACGTTGCGCAAATTGGTTTCATCACAAATAGTTGGGTTTTTATATGCTCCCATAGGAACGTTAAATTGTCCTTTTTTATTTACTCTATAAAGACCATTAAAACAAGTTTTATTAAGAAAAATAAATAAAGACGCTTTTTCTATTGCCGTATCTTTACTTAATATTAATGAGTTAAATCTATCTCTTGCATTGTAATAATAATTTTTGCGACTATTTTCATTCATAGGAATAAATATTTTTTGCATTTCTACAAGTTTACTTATGAGTTCTTCAACGTTGTGTTTAATTACGTTATAAGTATTTATGAGTTCTTTGTTTATATCTCCGATATATATTTCTTTAAAATTGTATTTAGAAAGAATATTGAAAAGCAATGCACCACCACCCACGAAAGGTTCAGCGTATTTTGTTAAAACCTTTTCGCCATCAGTAGGAATATGTTTTTCAAGTTGCTCAATTAGTTGACCTTTACCACCAACCCATTTAACAAAAGGTTTCAATTCAATTTTCTTTTGCTTTTCGTAACGAATTGTACGTTTATCAATGGGTTTTTCGGCAGTATTTGGTATGAGCCACATATTGCCTAATTTTTTAGCATTTTTTATACGACCTTCCATACAAAAAATAGCAACTCTTCTTTGAGAAATATTCCACTTGTTAGCAATATCTCTTGCTGAAACGTAATCAAACATAGCAACTCCTTTTCAATACATTTATATTATATTCTAAATCTCGAACAATAGCAAGCAAAACTTTGTTAATTTTTAATTTATCTTTCAACAATTATTCCAGCAACGCCTTTATAACAAAAATAAAAAAGATTGTATCCATTAGAATACAATCTCTCTTGGCGGAGAAAGAGGGATTTGAACCCTCGCTGCGCTTATCACACACTACTCCCTTAGCAGGGGAGCCCCTTCGGCCTCTTGGGTATTTCTCCAAAGTTGTTTTTCCAACGTTTAGTTGCTTAGTATTTCTACTTTTGATATGTTATCATAAAAATTTGATTTTGTCAAAGTTTTTTTTATAATTTATCAATATTTTACCAACTTTTATTTTTTAACAAACTTTTTTTAATGTATATGATAAACTTTGCCCTACAATTTCATTTTCTTTTATTTCATCAGCAGGTTTTTCTTTAGTCCCCCAAACGATTAGTCCACGTGTTGGACTATATCTATCACAGCGAATTTTTTGCTTTTTTGTGCTTTTGCCACTAACTTTTATCAAATAGCCTTCGCTTAAAAGTCCTTCTTTGCCATATCTAACCCACCTACACTCCCCTTGATAAAGGTCTGGATAATTGCCTTCTGTGTCAAAAACCTCTTGGGCTTCTAGCACAGGCAGAGTTTTTGTGACAACGCTTTTTCTAATATATTTTTCCGTCATTTTCTCACCCCAAACTTCAATTAAGAGCCTATCTTCGTTTGCAAATGCCTTTATTATGATAGGGTTATGCGTGTTGTTAATAAACTTTAGGTCGGCATATCCCGAATTTACCATAGCGTCAAAAGAAGGTTCTACGTAACTTACGGGAAGGCTATGTGGGTGGCACTCTATAATTTCAAGTCCTGCAAGGATAAGTGCATTATAAAGTGTGGTGGAAACTTGGCAAACGCCCCCACCTATTCCATCAACGAACTCGCCACTAACTATAATTTTAGCCTTTTGATAACCCCTTTTCTCAGTTCGCTCGCCCACGCACCTGTTGAAAGAAAACTCGCCAAAACTTTCTACTAAAGTGTTGTTTAACGCCTTAGATGCCAAGGCAATATTATGCTTTCGCTCTTTAGATGAAGTTGAATAAGAAGTTGAAAAACTTGCCCTTAAAACTATATCGCTTGGTTTTAAGTCAAAAAACGGCATAGCAAAAGCCCATTTTATAGACAAAAAGCACACAGACGTTATTATTGCAAAGATAAGCAAGGTGGCTATGCCTATAAATAGACTCGTTTTTAAGATTTTAGAGAGTTTTTTTGCATTTTCCATACCAAATATAGTATGCCGTAAAAAAGAGTAAATAATACTTTAAAACCCTTTGCAATTACTTAAAACTTACAAGCCACTTAAAAAGGCAAGAAGATTTTCTTGCCTTTTTTGCTTTTCTTACACCATTTTTAAAAACTCTTTTTGAAGGCGAGAAATTATCTTTTTTTCTAGCCTTGATATGTAGCTTTGCGATATACCAAGCATATCTGCAACTTCTTTTTGGGTTTTTTCTCTTTCGCCACTAAGCCCATATCTAAGCTTCATAATCTCACGTTCTTTGTCGTTTAATTTGGTTAGTGCAATGCCAAGAAGTTCGTTTTCCACGCTGTGCTCTATCTTTTTATAAACAATGTCGCCGTCAGTTCCCATAACGTCTGAAAGCATGAGTTCGTTGCCTTCCCAATCGGTGTTGAGTGGCTCTTCAAACGACACTTCGCTTTTTAGTTTAACCGTGCGCCTTAAATGCATAAGGATTTCGTTTTCTATGCAACGAGAAGCATAGGTAGCAAGTTTTATGTTTTTTTCGGCATTAAATGAATTTACTGCCTTAATAAGCCCTATCGTGCCAACCGACACCAAGTCGTCTAGGTCAACGCCGGTATTCTCAAAGCGACGAGCTATATACACAACAAGCCTAAGATTATGCTCTATAAGGCTGTCCCTAACGCTTTTGTCGCCCAGCGAAAGCCTTCCGACCATTTCGGATTCTTCTTCAACAGTAAAGGGAAGTGGCAAAACTTCGCCACTACCGATAAAATGCACGACGTTTTCGCTTAAACAAAACTTTTTAACCAACTTTTTCAAAAATTCTATCAGTTTCAATGCTGTTTATCTCCTTTAATAGTGCTGGGTGCAAAATAATATCGTATTCGCTACTACCTAAATCTGCAATGCACACTGTTACATAATTAAATATATGCTCTTTATTTTGGATATATAATATCAACTTGTCCAGCCTAAACGCTAAATTTGTTTTTCCCCCTGCCAAAGTTGAGAGTTTTAGTTTTTTAAATTTAACCGTTGCAATACTTTCGCCCAAGAATTCTTTTATAAACTTGCTTGAACACAAAATCACGGCATTATCGCCATCATACAGGCTGTTGCCCGTATCCAAAAAACCTTTAGCCTTTATGCTTTTGTCCTTAAAAAACAACTGAGCTTCATAACAAAATTTTTGTGTGTTTACTCTTTTAGATAGATATATAATAGTTTTTCTGGTTAGTTTAATTATAAAATAAACGGGAAGGAGCACGGTTGCCACCACACTTTCTGTGCCAAGAGGAATCCCTAAAAGATTATATATCCCCGTCACTGCCCCACCAGATAAAAAAGTTAAAAGAAAAAACACTATAGCGCACTTAAAAAATGCGTTAAAACTTTTATAGTTATTGGCAAGTAACAGTATAAGCAGTCCAGACATAATTTTAAGGCTTATTAGTATTAATCCGTTTGTCTCAACAAAAGGAAACACTAGCGCAACACAAGCCCCTAAAAAAGCGCAAAGAAAAAGCCTGCGCCCAAAGTAAGGAATTCCCGTAAATATGAACGTGGCTTTTAATAGCAAAAAGTCTATTACTAGATTGTTAATAATAACGTACTCTATATAAACGGTCATAGTTTCCCCTGTGCTAAAAAGTCTAACATAGCAAAAGACCGTTTTTTAGTAAGATTTTTTGGTATTTAATTATTTTTTGTAGAAAAGAAAACACGCCCAATTTTTTGAGCGTGTCTTTTATTAGCCTTTCATAAAACTTAATATAATATCATTTTGAACATATAAATACTTATCTTTTATTCTAAGGTTGTCATTTTCAAGTATTAAAAACTTGCTTTTTTGTTTGAGAATATCGCCATACTCAGCCATAAAATCGGCTGAAAAGGTTTTGTTAAACTTTTCTATGCTTATGCCGTTTGTTGTTCGAAGTCCTAGCATAATAAATTCAAACTTAGC
Organism: Christensenellaceae bacterium; assembly: GCA_045587245.1. Classification (GTDB taxonomy): domain Bacteria; phylum Bacillota; class Clostridia; order Christensenellales; family Borkfalkiaceae; genus UBA1259. The sequence goes on along the minus strand of JAZNBU010000048.1, from coordinate 9,852 downwards.
ATCATCAATTTCTATAATCTCGCTTGAGATTTCTGGGTTTTTGTTATAAATAATGGCGTTCATATACTCATCGATTTTAAAGGTGTTGGTAAATCTTCTATTTTCCATAAACGAACTTGCAGACACCCCAACGCCGATATACTCTCCCCTTTGCCAATAATTCATATTGTGGCGAGAATAAAAGCCATCCTTAGCAAAATTAGAAACTTCGTATCTATCAAAGCCTTTTTCACTTAAATACTTAACTGCACCATCATAAATATCTGCAACTTCATCGTCACTTAAAAGTTCCCCGTTAAGATAATCGGTGTAAATTGGCGTGCCAACTTCTGGCGTTAATGCATACATAGAGATATGACTTACCCCACCAGCGATAGCAAGGTCTATGGTCTTACACACTTCTTCTAAAGTTTGGTCACTTAAGCCTATTAAAATATCGGCGCTTATATTTTGACCTTTAAGCATATTTGTCGAAAGCAAAAAGTCTTTAGCCGTATGCACCCTGTTAAGCTTTTTTAGTTGGTCGTCAAAGCCCGTTTGAAGCCCTATTGAAAAGCGATTTATCCCAACGCTTAGATAGTCTTTAATCTTTTTCTCATCTACTGTGCCTGGGTTAAGTTCAATGGTTATTTCGGCATCTTTTTTTACCGTAAAGCATTTTTTAATCTGCCTTATTGCGCCCATAATAAACTTTGAATCAACCACAGACGGCGTGCCACCACCTATATAGATGGTGTCAATAATGGTTTTAGGATATTGCTTACTTCTTCCTTCTATTTCACGATAAAGGCAGGCAAAATAACTTTCGGCTTTGCCTATTTCTTTTGGGAAGGAAGCAAAATCACAATAGGTGCATTTTTGTTTGCAAAATGGCACGTGCAAATAAAATCCACTCATTTTATTACCTATCATTATCGGTTTTAAGAATTGAAATAAAAGCTTCGCTTGGAATTTCAACCGTACCGATAGAACGCATTTTCTTTTTGCCTTCTTTTTGTTTTTCTAAGAGTTTTTTCTTTCTTGTAACGTCACCACCATAGCACTTAGCCAAAACGTCTTTTCTAAACGCCTTAACCGTTTCTCTGGCGATAATCTTGCCACCCACTGCTGCTTGAATAGGAATTTCAAACATTTGGCGTGGAATAACGTCTTTAAGTTTTTCAGCAATTTGTCTGCCACGCTCGTATGCCTTGTCCTTATGCACGATAATAGATAGCGCATCACAAATATCGCCGTTAAGAAGCATATCGAGTTTTACTAAGTCGCTCTTTTGATAGCCTGCAATTTCATAGTCGAAAGATGCGTATCCCTTTGTGCGTGATTTTAAGCTGTCAAAAAAGTCGTAAATGATTTCGTTTAGTGGAAGAGTGTATTTTAATTGTACCCTCGTCTTATCTAAATACACCAAGTCTTTATACACACCACGCTTATATTGGCAAAGTTCCATAATAGGTCCAACAAATTCTGGTGGCGTAAAGATGCTTGCGTTTATAATAGGCTCTTCCATATATTCAATCTCTGTCACAGCTGGAAGGTGTGTTGGGTTTTCAACAACTAACTCTTGTCCGTCGGTTTTATAAACCTTATAAGAAACGGACGGCGCTGTTGTTATAATTTGAAGGTCGAATTCCCTTTCAATACGCTCTTGAATAACGTCCATATGAAGTAGCCCCAAAAAGCCACATCTAAACCCAAAGCCGAGTGCAGCTGAGTTATCTGGTTCGATAGAGAGCGCAGCGTCGTTTAGTTTAAGTTTTAAGAGTGCGTCCTTTAAGTCGTTAAACTTACTTCCGTCAAGTGGGAACACGCCCGAGAACACCATTGGCAGTGCTTTTTGATAGCCAGGGAGTGGTTCTTTTGCCCCGTCTATAACAGTTGTAATAGTATCGCCAACAGCCGTATCTTCAATGCTCTTTATACTTGCTGCAATATATCCGACTTCGCCGGCAGAAAGCTCGTCTTTTGGTTGCATTTTTGGTGAGAAAACACCAACCTCAGTCACGTCAAACTGCTTGTCCGACATAAACGTTTTTATTTTTGTACCCACCTTAACCGTACCGTCCATAATACGAACAAAACATATAACGCCCTTAAAGTTATCGTAATAACTATCGAAAATAAGTGCTTTTAGTGGCTTATCAGCATCGCCTTTTGGCGCTGGAACTTTGTGAACGATTTGTTCTAAAACTTCTTCTACGTTAAGACCACTCTTTGCAGAAATTCTTGGCGCATCAGTTGCTTCAATGCCCAAAATGTCTTCTATTTCCATTGCCACTTCATCAGGTCTTGCAGATGCTAAGTCCATTTTGTTGATAACAGGCATAATCTCTAAATCGTTATCGATTGCAAGATATGCGTTTGCAAGAGTTTGGGCTTGCACGCCTTGGGTTGCATCAACGATTAGAATTGCGCCTTCGCACGCTTTTAAAGAGCGAGAAACTTCGTAAGTAAAGTCAACGTGACCTGGGGTGTCTATTAGGTTAAAAACGTATTCCTTTCCATCTTTTGCCTTATAAAACATTCTTACAGGCGTGAGTTTTATGGTAATTCCCCTTTCACGCTCTAAGTCCATAGAGTCAAGTAGTTGCTCTTCCATATCACGCTCTGAAACCTGACCTGTCTTTTCCATAAGCCTGTCGGCAAGCGTTGATTTTCCGTGGTCGATATGCGCCACTATGCAAAAGTTTCTAATATTTTCTTTGCTTATTGACATATAAATCCTTTTACTATATAATATTCGTTAAATAGTATATACTAATTATCGATTTTTTGCAAGTAAATTAAAAAGGGTGTTTTATGAGATTGAAAAGTGATAGCTGGCTTTTAACAAAACCTATTGCGCATAGGGGGCTTTGGGGCGAAATTATAGTTGAAAACTCCATTTCTGCCTATAAAAATGCTGTTATTAACGGCTATCCTATTGAAATTGATTTATACTCATCTATCGACGGAAAGTTGTTTTCTTTTCACGACCAAAGTTTAGAGCGTATGACGGGTGTTAAGGGTAAAATTTATGAAAAAACTGCAAGCGAACTTTTAGCACTTTCGCTAAGTGGTAGCAATGAAAAAATCCCTACTTTTGACGAAGTATTATCTGTAGTTGATGGCAAAGTTCCACTTCTTATCGAACTAAAAGACCAGCCTAACAAAACTTACGTCGATAATGTAATAGAAAGGCTAAAATCTTATAAGGGCGAGTTTGCAATTCAGTCTTTTAACCCACTTTATATAAAGAAGGTTAAAAAACTTGCGCCTAACGTTTTGCGTGGCATTTTGGGAACAAAAACTCACTCAAAAAACTTGCCTTTTATAAAAAGAAAAATCGTTCAAAATATGCTTTTAAACTTTATGATAAAGCCAGACTTTATCAGTTATTCGTTTGAAGATTTGCCGTTAAAAAAGAGAAAAGCAAAAAATATTCCCATTATTTCTTGGACAATTACAAGCCAAAAAGACTATGAAAGGGTTAAGCCATATGCAAAAAACATAATTTTTGAAAACTTTATTCCTAAAAAATAACACCTTTTTTTCTAGGTTTATAACGTAAACAAAGGGAGCTGAATTTTCAGCTCCCTTTTCTTTTTACTTTTTCTCATCTAAATTTATTTCGCTTTCCCTTTTTGGTTCGCTTGTGACGTTTATGCCAAGCGTTTTAAGCGTCTTTTTGTCAACGTGAGAAAGTATTACCGATGAGTGGAATTCACTGCCTTTAAGAAGAGGCAATTGTTCCATTGCTTTTTTTGCAATAGGGTCTGTCGCAGCACTAATTGCAAGTGACAATAATATTTCATCAGTATGTAGTCTTGGATTTGCCGAACCCATATGATTAACTTTTAATATTTGAATAGGCTCTAAAACCTTTGATGAAATAATATCCAAGTCATCATCTATATCTGCAAGTGCTTTTAATGCGTTAAGTAATGCTGCCGCACTTGAGCCCATAAGTTTGCCCGTTCTTCCCGTTACTATTTTGCCGTTTGGAAGTTGAAGTGCCGAGCCCGGAGCACCCGTTTCTTTTTCTTTATCTAAAGCATATTTAACAACAGCCCTATCGTTTATTGATATAAGAAGTTTTTGCATAAGCACTTCAATTTTTGATATAACTTCTTTGCCTATATTACCCTTTCTTACTTCTAAGAGTGCAGAGTAATATCTTCTTATAACCTCTTGCTTAGACGCACTGTATACTATATCTTTATCAAATATGCAGTGCCCTGCCATATTAACGCCCATGTCAGTTGGCGACTTATATGGACTTTCGCCCAACACCCTTTCAAGCATAGCTGAAAGCACAGGGAAAATTTCTATGTCTCTGTTATAGTTTACTGCCATTTCGCCATATGCTTCTAGGTGGAATGGGTCAATCATGTTCATATCGTTAAGGTCAGCAGTTGCCGCTTCGTATGCGATATTTACAGGGTGATTTAAGGCTAGGTTCCAGATAGGAAAAGTTTCATACTTTGCATACCCTGCCTTAATTCCCCTTTTATTTTCGTGATAAAGTTGTGACAAGCACGTTGCCATTTTTCCACTGCCTGGACCTGGAGCAGTCACAACAACGAGTGGGCGTGACGTGACAACGTATTCGTTTTTGCCATAACCATCATCACTAACGATTTTTTCAACTTCTGATGGATAGCCTTCTATTGGATAATGGCGATAAACCTTTATTCCACGCATTTCTAAACGCTTTTGGAATGCTATTGCGCTTGGTTGATATTTAAACTTGGTTAAAACAACGCTTCCAACGTAAAAATCTCTTTCTAAAAATATGTCTATAAGCCTTAACACGTCAACGTCGTAAGTAATGCCAAGGTCACTGCGTTGTTTGTTTTTTTCTATATCGCTAGAGTTAATAACGATTAAAATTTCGGCTTGGTCTTTTAGTTGAGAAAGCATTTTAATCTTGCTATCAGGCTCAAAACCAGGAAGAACCCTTGATGCGTGATAGTCGTCAAAAAGTTTTCCACCAAACTCTAGATAGAGTTTTCCCCCAAACATTGCAATGCGCTCTAATATCTTTGCCGATTGCATTTCTAAATATTTTGCGTTGTCAAATCCCTTTTTTTCCATAGTAACCTTCATTTTGCTATATAAGTAAGTTTGCGTTTTTTAGTTTGGCAATAAACATTGCTATATCTTTTTTGGCAAGTTGTTCATCCACTTCGTATTCATCAAGTAATGCTTTAAGCAAGGTTTGTTCATCGCCGCCCTCGCTTAACTTCTTCCATAAAAAAGCACCCGTAGGGTTTAGATTTATAACTCCGTTAAAGTTTTTAACAGCATCGCCAACAGCAACAACTATATAGCTCCCTGCAATTTCTCTTAATATAAAACCTTCTTTAATCTTCATATCTTTTCCCCTTTTACCATTGCGTTATAAGATAGCTCTGCTGCCTCTTTTGAGATATTGCATCCAAGCGAATATAATTTAGTGCCTTTTAGCATTTCTTCTATCAAAGACAAAAGCTTATCCATAATTTCAACCTTTTCAGGTCTAATTGTTTGATTTAATATTATAGGAAGCATTTGCCCTGGGCTAATTTCTTCTATAACGTTTTCTTTCTCTTGACGGATTTTGCAAATTGCCTTAAGTTTTGCCCTAACGTTTGTGCCAATATCGTGCTTGCCCTTCCAAGGCGTGCCGTAAACGTAAAACTCGCCGTCAATTAATCTTATAATAGGCTTGTCATCGTTTATCATAACGGCTTTATCGCCAAGAAGCTCTCTCCAAAGCCTTGTGTGCGTTGATTTACCCGTGCCAGATGGCGCTGTAAATAAATATGCCCCGTTATCAACCATAATTGCACTGCAATGAAAGATTAGCCCGTTTGAATTTTCTAAAACGAATTCGCAAAGTCTTCTATAAACGACCACACTTTCTAAAAAAAAGTCTGGATAATCTGGCATTTTTGCTTTTTCTTTTAAGATATCTTGCTCGGTCACCTTAACGCTAAAAGCATCTTGTTCTTGCCCAAAATATTCATAATCTCTGCACAGCCATTTTGTAAAGCCATAAATTGTTTCTATGCTAAACACAACGTCTGCAATTTTATATCTCGGCATATTTTTTCCTTAATTTAAATTAAAAATTTAACTTAAATAATATTTTATCAAAGCCAGCGTGCTTTGTCAATACAAAAACACTTTTTAAAAAAGAAAAAAGAAAAGAAAAGTTTTCCTTTCTTTTTACTTTTTATTTTTGCTTAATGTCTGATATTTATTATTGCCAGTTTGCCGACTTTTTTGAAAGCTTGTTAAACAAAAATTCTACTATTAGCCCTAACACAAGCACCACCACCGTTAGTGCAAGCACTTTTGCCACTTCAAAAGGTGTTGCTAAATTTATCATATTTCCCAAAGATTTTAGCGTTGCGCTTAAAACTTCTGCCGCCACCATTAACTTAAAGTTTAAGGCAAGTCCACTGCCAATAACACTATATAGTTCTGGTGCTATTTGTGGAAGTTCTATATTAAAAAACAATTTCCACCAGCCAGCGCCGTCAACTTTTCCTGCTTCTAAACTGGTTTTGTTAACGCTATCTAACGCACCTTTAATCTGTGTATAAGAGGTTGGAAGAACAACAAGCATTGTTATAACAACGGGTGCAACTTGACTGTTTGTCCAAAACAAAAGTAGCCACGCAATAGCAATGGTTGGAAGCGTTCTGGTTATGCTTATTATAGGCAAAATAAGTTTTTCTGCCCACACCCTTTTTGATGCACAATATGCAAGGATAGCCGACACAAAAAAAGACAACGAAAAGGCTATTACACTGCGAAGTAAGGTTGCCCCTAGTGCAATGTAAAACTTTTTTTCGCCTAGTAATACGCCAAGTTCTCTTAACGTGCTGTCCACCGTTGGCACAATGTATTTGTTGTCATATTCTAAGGCAACCACTTGCCATACGATAAGCAAAAAAGCTATTGTAATTATTGGCAATATTAAGTTGAAAATCTTGTTTATCCTTTTCATTATTCTACTGTCACGTTAGTTAGATTATTTTTGTATAAAACCATCTTAAAAGTCCAATCAGGAACAGCGCCTTGGTTTGGCACTGCAACTTGCTTGCCTTTTAGGTCGCTAACCGAAATTTGGGTTGTGCTTAAAATATAAAAGTTTCCGTGAGTTATAACTGCAACCATAACGTAATCGTTTGAGTTTGCCTTATACAATTTACTTGCAAGGTTTACAGGCGCAACGATAATATCGGCACTTCCACTAGAAAGATTTGGCATAACTTGAGTTGATGAAAGCACGCTATAGTCAATGGTTTTTCCCGTGCCTAAATTATCGTTATCATAAATAAGTTTTGCAATGGCTAAGGCTGGCGCTCCGTCTGGTGCCATAAACGTGTAAGTTTGTTTTGAACTTCCCGTTTCTACTGCACTTGTATAGAAAAAGTCATCGCTTACAGCACTTGCCTTTGTGCTATCAATATCGATAATCTTGTTTATATAGTTTTTAACCGAAGTTTTTGCACCTATTGCACTTTCCCAATAAATTTTGCATCCATCTATTGCACTTTCGGTTAACGTTTGTGCATCTAAAGTTGCACCACCCTTACTATTTATTGCATCAACTGCAAAAGATTGATTTTGCTTTATCCAACTTGCACTTTCTGTTATTTTTGTTTGAAGTGAATTTACTAAGTTTGGGTTTGCCCCTAAAACGCTTTTCTTAACCATTAAAACGGCTTGTGGGTATGCCTTGGTATCTTTATCATAAAGTTCTTGAAGGTCTAGTCTATAAAGAGGTGAACCTTTTTGTTTTAAATAATTTGCCTCAAGGTTGGTTGCTGCTGGTTCTGGAACAAGCCCTATAGTTTCATTGCCAGCCATAATTGATTTAACAACGTCTTTGCCTTCTGGATAATATTTGATGTTTACTTTGCCCTTTTCTAACTCTGGTGAGCATGCACTGCCAAACACAGCCACCACTAATAGCACAAGGCTTAAAATCATGGTTAAAAATTTCTTCATATGATTTCTCCTTTTTTTAACTAAACTTTTTGGTATTTAAGCCACGCAAAACAAATAGGATTTTGCAGTTTTTTTCCATAAGCTATAATATTAGGCTTTTGAACTGAGAATAGCCGAATAATAAAATGATTTCATGAGAAAAAAACAAAAAAGACATTTGTTCTTGTAAAGGCGCATACTTGAAAAGTCTGCAACTGAGCAAAACAAATAGGATTTTACAGTTTTTTTCCATTAAAATTCGGCTATGCGAAGTGAAAAAGCCTTAAATAAAAATAACTCCCTTTCGCATAGCAAAAGGGAGGAACGTGATTAAACAAGGCCATTTGCCTTGCAAATTCCTTTATCTTCCCCTTCACTATCAGGCGCACCTTTTAGTTTAGGTATTTTACACTTTAAGTATAATAAATTTTGGTACTTTTGTCAATTATTATTATAAAACTTTTTAATGCAATTTAGTTTGATATTTTTTCTTTGTGGCAAGCCCCCCACGAATATGCCTTTCGCTAAGGTTTTTTTCTAATACTTTTTTTACCTTTTTATATAAATCTTTATCTATAGTTTTAAGCCTTTCAGAAACGTCTTTATGAACTGTTGACTTAGAAAAATGAAACACTAAAGCCGTTTCTCTAACGGTTGAACTAAACGTAGCAATATAGTTTGCTTCTTTTAAGACCCTTTGTTTAATATCTTCGCACAAATTATTATTCCCCCAAAATTATAATAATAAATTTTATGCGCCCTTTCGACAATTTATGATGTCCTTTGCCTTTTTTTGCGAAAATGTGCTAAAATAAAGGCATCTTCTTAAATCAACACTTTTTATTTTTAATGTTGTGCAAATTTTGAAATGCCATTGATATAATAAAGGCATCAAAACAAAAAGGAGATAAAAAATGAACACAGACAAAATTTACGCAGAACAAATTGCAAACGAGTATGCGCCTAAAAAGACATCAAAGGTTATTGCTCTAAAAAAACTTGACCAAAAGGCAAAAAGACCAGCCGAGATTTTCACCTATACTTTTGGCATTATATGTGCGCTTATTTTAGGCACAGGCATGAGCCTATGTATGGGAGTTATCGGTGGCAAAACTATTTTTTCAATGATAATTGGAATAGTTGTTGGAATTATAGGAATTGCTGGTTGCACAATAAACTACCCTATTTACAAAAAAATGCTTGAAAAAGGCAAGCAAAAATATGGCTCTGATATTATTAGTTTAGCAAAAGAAATTGCTGAGGAGGAATAAAAATGCAAAGCAACAAATTAAATAAAACAGAAAGTAAATATTATAACACTGCGTGCTTGATGGATGAAGCATTAATTTTGTTGCTTGAAAAAAAAGATTATTCCTTTATAACCGTAAAAGAAATTTGCGAAAAAGCAGGGGTTAATCGCTCAACTTTTTATTTGCACTATCAAACTATAGACGACTTATTATCTGAGTGCATAGAATACGTGGGCAATAAAATCCAAAAAAGGTTCAATGACAAAGTTATGGATAAAGGCATTATAAGAACTTCAAAACTAAAAGATTTAGTGCTTATTACCCCAAACTATTTATTGCCTTATTTAGAGTTTTTAAAAGAGAATAAAGCAGTTTATAAAATTGCCTATTCTCAGCCCAACGTGTTAAAAGAAAAAACCGTTATAAATCATCTTTATAAAAACATTTTTGAGCCTATTTTAGATAGGTTTTCAGTTCCAAAAACCCAGCAAAAATATATGCTTAGTTTTTATCTGTCGGGTTTAGGTGCAATAATGATTGATTGGATTAAAAACGATTGTAAAGAAGATGCTAAGACCATTATAGACATTATAATGAAATGCCTAAATTTAGGTGAAATCCAAAAACAATTTAATATAGA
>JAZNBU010000047.1:0-23544 GCA_045587245.1 Christensenellaceae bacterium | reverse complement strand
TTTTTTCAAATACTACCATTGCTTTGCTTCTCCTTTTTCGATTTCTTCAAGTTTATTTAAAACTTCGTCTGGTGTCATAATAACGCCACCTGTTCTGCCATAGAAATATACTGGTTTTTGACAATCGATTGCAAGTTTAACGTCGTCAACCATTTGTCCCATATTAAGCTCAACTGAAAGGAAAGACTTAACTTTGCCAGCAGCTTTCTTTAGTGCATCTTTTGGGAAAGGCCAAAGTGTGATAGGTCTAATCATACCAACTTTAATACCCTTTTCTCTTGCTGCTAAGATAGCGTTTTTAGAAACACGTGCAGCAATACCAAATGCAACAACGCAGATGTCTGCATCGTCCATCATAAATTCTTCATACATAACTTCGTCACGCTCAACGATTTTATATCTTTCATATCTAGTTTTGTTCCATTCTTCAAGTTGAGCAGGGCTGAGTGACAATGAGTTTACAACGTTTCTGCCTTCATGTGTGCCTGTACCCGTTGTTGCCCAAGGCTTAGCATATTCTTTAACTTCGCCAAGTTCTAAGCTAACAGGTTCCATCATTTGTCCCATTGTACCATCAGCCAAAATCATTGCTTGCATTCTATATTTATCAGCAAGGTCAAAGCCCTTAAACGTAAGGTCAACCATTTCTTGAATTGATGCAGGTGCTAAAACGATAAGCTTATAGTCACCGTGTCCACCGCCTTTTAATGCTTGGAAATAGTCTGATTGTGATGGTTGAATACCACCAAGACCTGGACCACCACGTTGAACGTTAACGATAAGCGCTGGAAGGTCACAACCAGCAAGGTATGAAATACCTTCACTCTTAAGTGAGATTCCTGGGCTTGAACTACTTGTCATAACTCTTTTACCACAAGCAGCAACACCAATAACCATATTAATAGCGGCTACTTCAGATTCAGCTTGTAAGAACGTGCCACCAATTTTTGGCATGCGCTTACTCATATATGCAGCAACTTCTGTTTGTGGTGTAATTGGATAACCAAAATAATACCTGCAGCCAGCCATTATCGCTGCTTCTGCTAATGCTTCATTACCTTTCATTAAAACTTTTTCTGCCATATTGCACCTACCTTACTTTTCAACCCTAATTACAGTGTCAGGACACATTGTTGCACAGAAAGCGCAAGCAATACACTTGTCTTGGTCTGTAATTTGTGCTGGGTGATAACCTTTTGCGTTAATTTTTTCTTTTGCAAGAGCAATTATTTGCTTTGGGCAAGCTATTTCGCATAGTCCACAGCCTTTGCAACGCTCTTCATCAAAACTTACTTTTGCCATAGTTTCTCCTTTATATCCAATCGCCGTATTTTATTGGGTCAATCGGTAATATATTTTTAATTTTCTTAATTTTTTCATCACTAGCGAGTTGTCTTAAAACCCCTGTAAATTTAAGTGGTAAATTAATCTTACTTGCTAGCTCTTTTGCAAACTCAACACCACTTAAAACGGTTTCTACTGTTGTTTCTTTGCCTAAGTTAGCATTACTTACAATGCCCGTAAACTTAATTTTGCTTGCAAACTCAATCTCTTGCATAATTTCCATAGCGCCCTCAATATCTCTCGTTTCTGGGCGATATTTATTTATAACAAAAAGCGAGTCGTAGTTATTTTCTTCTTGAATTTTCTCGTAAAACCTACCTAATGCAAGCGCTCCTCTATCGTCGCCACCGATATCGGCAACAGCATAGCGAGATTTGTCGTCAAGCATTTGGTAAGCTTTTGCGTTCATCGCAGGCAAATCCACGTTTGTTTGCGCATAAGGCGAAACAACAAGTTCAACGTTTTCATTTTCAAGCGTATTTTTTGCATCTATTGTTCTAAAATATGGGTTAACAATGTCAAGGTCATAAATACTAACCTTTTTGCCCATTTTTGCAAGGGCAACGGCATAATTTACCGAAATAAAGGTCTTGCCACTGCCATAATGCCCCATAAATAACGTTATTCGCTTGTCAAACATTACATTTTAACCTTATAGCACCAAGCACGCTTATCTTCTACTCTGCCCCATTGAATACCAGTGAGTTCATTGTAAAGTCTTTGTGCAAGTTCACCGATTTTGTTGTCAGCAACAACGTGGTCAACGTCTTTATAAACAAGGTGGCCGATTGGTGAAATAACTGCAGCAGTACCTGTTCCCCAAGCTTCTTCAAGTGTGCCTTGTTCAGCAGCAGCGATAAGTTCGTCAACAGAGATTAATCTTTCTGTTACTTTATAGCCCCACTCTCTTAAAATTTCGATGCAAGATTTTCTTGTAATACCTGGGAGAACTGAACCTGTGAGCATTGGTGTAACGATTTCGCCGTTGATTTTGAACATAACGTTCATTGCGCCAACTTCTTCGATATATTTTCTTTCAACGCCATCAAGCCAAAGAACTTGTGAAAAGCCTTTAGCAGCAGCTCTCTTACCAGCTCTCATACTTGCAGCATAGTTACCACCGCATTTTGCATAACCTGTACCACCACGAACGGCTCTAACGTCTTCACTTTCGATACTGATTTTAACTGGGTTAAGACCTTCAGCATAGTAGTTGCCAACTGGTGATAAAATTACAACAAAAGTTGCTCTATGAACTGCGTGAACACCTAAAGATTCATCATTGCCGAACATAAATGGACGGATATATAATGACGTTCCTGCAGCTTCAGGAATCCAACTATAATCAACGTTGATAAGTTCTGTTAGTGCTTTTAACGTAAATTCTTCTGGAAGAGTTGGAAGGCATAATCTTTCAGCAGAATCGTTCATTCTTCTGATATTTTCAAGTGGTCTAAACATTTGATAGCCGTCTTTTGTTTTATAAGCTTTCATACCTTCAAAAATTTCTGCACCATAGTGCAATACTGTTGATGCTGGATGAATAGGAATATAATCAAATGGAACTATTCTTGCATTTTCCCAACCTTTGCCTTCTGTATATTCCATAACAAACATATGGTCTGTAAAGAATTTACCAAAACCGAGATTGCTTTGGTCTGGTTTTTCTTTCAAAGTCTTTGCTTTTACAATTTTTATTTCTTGCATAATGTCACCTCTTTACATTACTTTAAGTTTTTTATTTTTTCTATTGCGTCTTCACGCATTTTATACTTCAATATCTTGCCTGCTGCGTTCATTGGGAATTCTTCAACGAAAATAAAGTATCTTGGAACTTTATGTTTTGCCATATTAGCATTTCCATATTCACGCATATCGTTTTCTGTTGCAGCTTGACCATCTTTAAGGATAATATAAGCACAAGCTTCTTCGCCATAACGTGGGTCAGGAACGCCAACAACTTGAACGTCTTTCACCATATCGTTTGTCAAATAGAATTCTTCAATTTCACGTGGGTAAAGGTTTTCACCACCACGGATAATCATATCCTTTAATCTTCCCGTAACTTTATAATATCCGTCAGGAGTTCTACAACAAATATCGCCACTATGTAGCCAGCCATCAGCATCGATAGTTTGTTCGGTTGCTTTTGGCATTTTATAGTATCCTTTCATAATATTATAGCCACGTGCAACGAATTCGCCGTTTTCACCATCAGGTAATTCTTCGCCTGTTTCAGGGTCAATAATTTTACACTCAACGCCTGGGAACGCACTACCAACAGTTTCAACTCTGTGGTCTATGTCTTCGTTTACTTCACCCATTGTGCAACCTGGTGATGCTTCAGTTTGACCATAAACGCTTATAATTTCGGTCATATTCATTTCTTTTGCAGCCCTTCTCATAAGGTCTGGTGGGCAGTTAGCGCCAGCCATAATACCCGTTCTAATATACGAGAAGTCGGTTTTTGCAAAATCTTCGTGGTTAAACATTGCAATAAACATTGTTGGAACGCCGTTAAAACAAGTGATTTTTTCATCATTAACGCAAGCAAGTGATGATTTAGGCGAAAAATAAGGCATTGGACAAAGCGTGCCACCGTGTGTCATCATACTTGTCATTGATAAAACCATACCAAAACAGTGGAACATAGGAACTTGAATCATCATTCTTTCAGCTGTTGACAAATCCATTCTGTCGCCAATGATTTTACCATTATTAACAATGTTTCTGTGCGTGAGCATAACGCCTTTAGGGAAACCTGTTGTTCCAGAAGTATATTGCATATTGCAAACGTCATCTGCGTTTACGTTAGATGCTCTTCTTCTAACCTCTTCTTTTGGAATAAATTTTTCTCTTTTAACAAAATCTTTCCACTCTAAGCATCCGTCCATTTCAAAGCCAACTGTTATAACGTTGCGTAAAAACGGAAGTTTTTTTGAGTATAAAGGTTGACCCTTTTCAGTATCTTTAAGTTCTGGGCAAAGCTCAGCCATAATGCTTTTATAGTTAGAATCTTTGCAACTCTCAATCATAACGAGCGTATGAGTGTCAGATTGTCTTAAAAGATATTCGGCTTCGTGAATTTTATATGCTGTGTTAACGGTAACTAAAACAGCACCGATTTTAACAGTTGCCCAAAAGGTTAAAAACCACTCAGGTACGTTTGTTGCCCAAATTGCAACGTGATGACCTGGCTCTACGCCAAGCGAGATAAGCGCTGCCGCAACTTTATCAACGTCTTCTCTAAACTCTGAATAAGTTCTAATATAGTCAAGCGTTGTATATTTAAATGCCAATTGGTCTGGATAATTATTTGCCATTGTATCAAGCACTTCTGAAAAAGTTAAATCCAAAACGTCATACTTTTTCCAAGGATAAGTGCCGGTTTTTGGGCGATTATAATAAATTTCTTTGTTTGCAACTTCAGTTTTTGAAGACATATAGCTCTTAAAGTGTGTTAAAAGAATATCTGCCGAGCAAATTTCATCGCTTTCCATAACGCTAACGTAGCCATCATAGTTAAGAGACTTTAATGCGTTCATAAAATCTTTAACAGGGAGTTCGCCTTCGCCAATTAAAACGTTTTTGCCGTCCTTTTTGTCGCCAATTCTTACGTAGCCGATATATGCGCCCAAAGTTTGAATAGTTTTGTCGGCTTGCTCACCTGCCACAAAAAACGTCTCTCTAATATTCCAGCACACTTTAACGTTTGCAGAGCCTAAAGCACTTATAATATCAAGAACAGTTTGAGTGTTCGAAAGCTCGCCATTTGTCTCAATCAAAAGGTTTATATTGTTCGTTTGCGCAAATTTTATTACAGGTAAAAGAATTTGCTTAATTTTATTAATCTTAAGCAACTTTTCAAAAGTTATAATAACGTTTGAAACTGATGCTAAAACAGCATATTCAACATATTTTATAACGTCACCATTATCTGTTTTTTCATTTACTTGCTTAGGATAGCATATTGCTGGTATTGAGATGTGTCTATTAACCAACTTTCGCTTTGCATCGGCAGTCACCGATGAGCGAAAAATACTATCAATATGGCTGTCTTTTTCATTCTCTACGTTATTTATCTCAACGCCATCAAAACCATAGCTTTGACAAATATTGCAAAGGTCTATAAAACTTTTGCTTTTTACAAATTTATCTGAATAGGAAAATTTCATAATAGTTTTCCTCGTACACAATCTTATTTAATGCATTTATATACGCACGGATACAAGCACCAACGATATCGGTTGAAACACCATTACCTGGATACAATTTTCCGTCTGCACGAAGGCGAATTATAGACGAGCCAACAGCGCCCCTGCCTTTTGTCACAGCGTGAACTTGGAAATCATCAAGTTCATAGTGATGACCTATAATTTGCTCTATTGCGTGGAAGGCGGCATCGATTGGGCCATCGCCTGTTGATACGCCTGTAAATTTTTGACCGTCTTTTTCTAAAGTAATATTAGCAGTTGCTGGAATTACGTTGCCACTATTTACAACGTATGTCACAAGATGATAAGTTGATGGAACTTGCATAGCTGTGCTTGCAACGATTGCTTCTAATTCTTTAGTATCGATTACTTCTTTTTTAGCAGTGAGTTTTTTGAATTCTTCATAAACGTTTCCAACGTCGCTATCCGAAATTTCATAGCCAAGTTGTTTAATAAGCGCTGAAATTTCTGAAATTGATGCATTGCCGTTTATCATACCTGCTTCAATATTGTTTTCAACAACTTCTTGTTTGTTTTGGATAATATCAACTATAGCGTTTACCATTGTCTTAGCATTGCAAATATCAATCGCACACTCACAATCTAGATTAAATCTCTTTTCACGCATAATTTCGGCAAAAAGAGAAGTATTCAAGTAATTTCCGAAAGCAGAAGTCTTAACGCCATCAGCCCCAGCCATAATTGCTTCAACAGCAGATGCGCCTGCCATAGACAATTTATTCGATGGCTCAACATAAAGTTTTGCTGAGCAAGTTGGTCTAACAAGTTCGATTAATTTTTTATAATCGCTTGGCATAGCACTGCCTTCGCTATCGCAAAGGGTGATAATTTCTGCGCCGTTTTCTTCAGCAACCTTAACGCACTCTACAGCGAATTCTTTGTCTGCACGGAAAGCGTCTAAAGCAACGAATTCAACGCTATTGCAAACCCCACTTGCTTTTTTAACGAGTTCTGCAATTTTAGATAGCATTGCAGGTGCTTTCAAATGATAAAAATATTCCATTTGAGAAGTAGAGATTGGCAAAACTACTTGAAGACAAGATTTTTTTGCATTTTTGATGCAATTTATTGCAAGGTCAAACTCAGCGTCGGTTGTGCCAACCGAAACCTTTACGAGAGTATTTTTTAATGATTCAGCAATCGTTCTATAAATTATTTCGCATTCTTTATCGCTACTTAATGCTGGCAATTCAATTGCATCGAGTTTAAGCATATCAAGTTTTTCCGCAATGGTTAATTTTTCTCTAAAAGTTAAAGAAAAATCTTGCTCGCAAATAGCCTTTAGCGTGATGTCTGAAACATAAATTTTTTTCATAATAAATCTCCAAATATCTGATTACTAAAATAAAAAACCCCGACTAAAACAGTCAGGGACGATTTTCACCGTGGTACCACCCGAATTGTTGCTTGAATTTAAGCAACCACTCTTTTGCTTTAACGGGGCAAACGTAAACGACTAATCATCACTAGCAAAGTATCCCTTTTAATACTGAAATTTTAGTAATTATATATATTATATATAAATCTACAAAAACTGTCAAGCAAATGGCATTGTGGGCAAAAGTTTTTTAAGCATTTTACCTACTTATAAACAAAACGCCCTAACTAAATTAGTTAGGGACGATTTTTGACCGTGGTGCCACCCGAATTGTTGCTTTAAATTAAACAACCTCTCTTTTGCTTTAACGGGACTTCCGTAAACGATTACTATAATTTTCGCCGTTTCCACTCGGGAATGAGTTGTGAAAAATCGCTCGATTGACTTGCACCTACCGTCAACTCTCTTATCCACAATTTAACACCTTTTCCGTCACTGTGTTTGTTATATTTTTTGTATTTTTTTGGTTATTATACTCTTAACAATTTTTTTTGTCAAGCGTTTTTTGCCACTATTTTATATTTAATAAATTTCTGATATTTTTAGCATAAATATCTTCTTTTTGCCTAGCGTTAAGGTCTAATTCTTCAAACCTTTTTATCTCACCTACAGCATCCCACATAGGAAAGTCTGTGCCAAAGAAAAACCTTTGGTGACCTAGCATATCGATAATTGATTTCGCTTTGCCTTTATCAATGAACATAAGCGACGAACAAGTGTCAAAATAAACGTTATCAAGCCCCTTATATAGATGCGTGTCATCCCAACACCTATACCCACCAAAGTGTGCGCCGATAAAATTAACTTTATTATATTCTTTTGCCATTTTAACTAGTCTATGTGGCTTTGAAAATTCATACCTATCATCGCCTGTGTGAAATAAAATAGGCATCTTATCCCCAACCACTCTATAAAACTTTTGAGCATTTTCCCCATCAATATAAAACTTTTGAAAATCAGGGTGCAGTTTTATGCCCTTAAAACCATTTTTAATGCACCACTCAACTTCTTCATAAACCTCTTCTTCGGTCATATCTTGATGAAGAGTCATAAAACCTATGAAGTTATCGTGAGAATCGACTTCTTTTTTTACAAACTCGTTTATCGCACGAACTTGACTTGCTTTTGTTGCGCAAGAGTGAACGATGAATTTTGATATGCCGGCTTTTAATCCGTCTTCTAAAAGCTGTTCAGGCGTGCCTGCTGGCATCTCCATTTTTATATCGTAAAATTCCCCTATTGTGTCGGTTGCTTTTTTAGCTATTTTCTCGGGATATATATGTGCGTGTGCGTCTATAATTTCCATTTTTTTGCCTCTAATTTTTTAACAACTACGATTTTAACATAACGCAAAAAATTATGCAACTTTTTTAAACTCAAAAAAGGGCAAAACCTGCCCTTTTCTTTATTTAACGTATTTTTTTAGGTATGATAGGTCAAGCACCCACTCGCTTACCAAATTCAATCTCTGATGAACCAAATTTGCCTCACCCATAGCCTTTCTCATCTCTGCGTAAGAGCAATTATTCACTGCCATAAAATGATTTTCAGCTTTTTCGGCATCACCTTTAAGTTGAGTAAACCCTATATGAATAACACTGTGGCAATCTTTACATACTGCAATTATATCCTTTAATTTTTGCACGCCGTTTTCTTCATCGTATTCCCAAACTTCGTGAGCATCAAGAAATTTCGTTTGCTTGCCACAAATTGAGCATTTTCCGTTTGCTCTTTTTTTAGCATCTGCTTTCAAAAAGTCCCATTGCTCTTTTGATAAAACGTTTCTTAAATTGCTTTTCCAGCACCCGTCTGGCACAAGCTCAAAATTAAGTTTATACTTCATCACTGCCCCTGCTTGAGTGACAAATAAAGTAAATAATTTGATATTCTTCACTCAGTTCTTTAATTAAGTTAACTGCGTTTTTAATTTTAATTTCATCAAGATTATAAAATGGGTCGTCTAAAATAATAAATGGTTTTTCGCCCTTAAAAAGAACGTCTGTTAATGCAAATCTTTTGCAAATTTCTATTAAGTTTTGATAGCCTTTGCTATAAAAATCGGTGTCTTTTTCGCCACTTTTTTCCACAACAGCAACGTTCAAATCTATATCTATTTGCGCACTCATATCAGTATTAGATATTTTTGAAATATATTTATTCAAACTTTGTTGGAGTGGCTCTCTATATCTAACCTTTAAATTTTCATCTGCTTTTTTTAAGAGTTCAAAAGTTTTTGTATAGACATCGTATTCTTCGTTATAAATTTTTAGTTTTTCTTCAAGTTCACTCTTTTTACTTTCTAGCTCAACCACGCCATTTGCAATATTCTCGTGATAAACCAAGCTTGCTTTTTTGTTTGCTATACGTGTTGAAAGTTCAGCATACTGAGACTGCATCCTAGCTAAAGCGTTTCTTAAATCTAATAAATTTTCTTTTGTGTCATCTAAAGTAGCAAACTTGAATTTTTCTCCGTCATAATCTTTGATATATTTTTCAATATCGTCTAGTGATTTTTTAAGGTTTTCACGTTCGCTAGTTAAATTTAAAATTTTATTTAAGGCGCTAAATCTATCTTGAACTTCACCTATATTAAACTTATTAATAAATTTGTCTATTGAGCCTTGAACGTCTTTTTCAAGTGCGATATATTTATCTAGTTCTTCTTGTTTTCTTAAAATAATATCTTGATAATTTGCACTTTTATCGTTTGGCTTTTTAATTTTTATAAAAAATGAAGTCGTACCCAAAAGAACGCCAATCGCAACTAAAGAAATTGCCACGGCAACGTTAACAATAAACATACCAAGCCCTAAAATAGCGCTTATTATCGCTATATAAATTATGAGGTTGTTGGTTTTATTTTGTGGTTTATAAGTCTTTTCTATCTGCTTTAGATTTTCAATGTCATTTTTTAAAATCTCAATGTTTGTCGATGCCGTAAGTAAGTCGTTATTACACGTAAGATAATCGTTAATTTCTTGTTGAGTCGTGCTATTGCCACCTAAAAGATTTTCAACGTTATTTAGTTGAGTCTTTAGTTGTTGGCTTTGAGTTAATAGTTTGTTGTAATTATCTCTTTTTAATTTTAACGCTTCAATCTCGCCAATATTTGAGACCTGTTTTGTCTTGTCTTGTATTTGTTTGTTTAATAATTTTTCCTCATCTTCTAACTTGATTAGCTCGTTGTTAAGCTCGTTAAAAGTGCTAGCCGACCTATTGGTGGTTTGAATTTCATTTTCAACTTTAATAATTTCTCTTTTTGTATCGGCAATAAGACCTTTATCACCACGCATTTTATATTTTTTTATTTTTGCATCAATCTTTTCGGTTGCCTCATCAAAATCTTTAGAATCTTCAAGCTCACAAATAGCGTTATACTTTGCTGTTAAACTTGAATTGCTTTTAATTTGAAAATCTTTTTGCGAAAAATATGTTGTAGACAAAAAGCCCTCTTCATCAATTTCAAAAATCCTTTTGCCCAAAGATTCAGTATTGCTAAATTCTTTACCCGACTTAACGTCAAACAAACGAACAGTGTCTTCCGATTCTTTTGCGCCGAAGAATCTTTCTATTTTATATAGATTTTGCCCCCACTCAAACTCAACGTAACCACCGAACTTTTCAGTGCTATTCCAAGGACGGAATTTTTTTCTTTCGTTATCAGCAATGCTATGCTTAGAACCGTTTAGCCCGTAAAATATTGCTTTAATAAAAGTTGCAAGCGTGCTTTTTCCCCAACCGTTTTCTTGATTTATGACGTTTAAGCCATTTGAAAACTCATAAGTAAAATCGCTTAATTTTCCAAAAGAAGAAATATAACATTTTTTAAGTTTCATATTAAAATTCCTCCCCTTTTAAAGCCGATAGACCACATTTAATGACCTTATTTTTTTGCTCTAACGTCATATCGCTTTCCCAAACTGAACGAACGAACTCGCCTTTTATCGACTTATCATACTTATAGTCTTCTAAACTAATTTTAAGCTCGGTTTTATCATAAACCTTGGCAAAAAAGAAAATCTCATTTAGCCTTGAACTTAAGGAAAAGGTATCGATTAAAAAATCAACCGAATGCTCGCCTTTTAAAATGACTTTTACTAAACTTTTACAATCTATTTCTGCCTGTAATTTTGTTAGAATTTCTTGTGATAATTGATAAAACGAATCGCAATCGCTAACGTCAAAAGTATATTCGTATAAATTTCTTGAAGAAAATGGAACAAATTCACTTTTAACTTTGCCAAAATCACAATCTAAAAGCACAAAGCCTTTTTGACCAAGTTCATCAAAACCACGCCCGTCTAAACAACCGGCATAGGCATAATTCCCACGCTCGTCTATTTGCCCAATTGAATAACTGTGAATATGACCAAGTGCTAGATAATCAATATATTTATTTTTTAAGCGAGGTATGCTGATAACTTCGGCATCTTCACTGCTTTTGTATCCTGCAACTTGCCCGTGCATAACAACTATGTTTAACTTGTTTGCATCAAGCGACAAACTGTCATAAACAGTATTTTTGTTTGTTGAATTTAATAAAATACCTGAGATGGCAACGTTGTTATATTCAATGCTTTTCCAAGAATCACTAAATTCTATAAGATTTTTTGGCAAATCGGTTATACCAGATAAAAGACTTGTCTTATCGTGATTGCCTGGGATATATAAAAAATCTATATTTGAATTATTTTTTATACATCCAAAAACACGCTCTTTTGTTTTAAGAGAAATTTTTTGCGTGTCAAACAAATCGCCTGCAATTATGATTACGTTAACAGAATTTTGGCTTGCAAAATTTACAAGTCGCTCAAAACTTCTTACAATCTCATCTCTTCTAATTTTTGATTTTTCAGCTGGAATCCCATCTATTTTAGAATCAAGATGCAAGTCTGCCGTATGAATAATCTTCATAATTCCCCCAATGCTTATTACGAAAAAGGTGTTTTTTATTACAGTATATTTATTATATTATATTTTAAAAGATAAGTAAAGTCAATAGCAATTCTCAAATTAAAATTACAAGTTATTTTTAACTAAAAAAAGTAATGCTTTATCCTAAAACATTACTTTTTACTTTAACCGTTTTATATTTTTATCGATTGAATTTAGAAATAAAAAAGAAAGCAATAGTGCCTGGGCCAGAGTGACTGCCAATAATAGGCCCAAGGTTTGTTATCACACTATCAACGCCTTTAAGTGCCTTTATATTTTCTTGAATAAAAATAGCGTCCTCTAAACAATCTGCGTGTGAAATTATGCAAAATTTATAATTATCGTCACTAGTTTCATTATAAATGTTTAAGAGTTCTTTTAATGCTTTTCTCCTTGACATTACTTTTTGTAAAACTACAAGTTTTCCATCTTTATCTGCGTGCATAACAGGTTTTATATGCAAAACGTTTCCAACAATTGCCGAGCTTTTTTTAATCCTACCACCACTAGCAAGATATTTCAAATTATCAACCGAAAACAAGTGTGATACTTTCATTTTTGCATCTTCTAAATATTTAACAGCCTCTTTTACATCAGCACAATCATCAATAAATTTTTTTGCAACAAGGGCAAGAAGCCCTTGCCCTGCGCACGCACATAAACTGTCTATTACGTAAACTTTATTTTTGAAAGCCTCATTAACGTTTTTTGATGCCCTTAACGCCGATTGATAGGTTTCGCTAAGCCCACTTGAAAAAGAAAGGTGCAACACGTCTTTGCCTTCTTTTAATAGTTTAGCAAAGAATTCTTCATAAACTATTTGATTAACCTGACTTGTTGAAGTTTTTACGCCTTCTTTCATTTTGCCGTAAAGGTTGCTTGAAATCACGTCATCTTTGTCAGTACAAAACTCTTTTTCACCAATATAAAAGTTCATTTCAACAATTCTAAAATCATTTTCCTTTATTATTTTGCTATCAAGGTCGCAAGTTGCTTCCATTGAAATTATAATATTATTACTTTTTTTGTTTTCCATATAAAATGCTCCAAGTTTTTCTCTTTGTTTTTACAACATCAATATTTTACTTGAATACAAATTTTTTTTCAATCTAATTTGCTCTCTAGTTTTTTGAACAAGGTTATAACTTTAAGATAGCCGTTTTCTCCTTTTAGTTTACAAAATTATTGACTCTACTTATGGTAGATTTTACCAAAAAAAGAGCCAAAAACAGTAAAATATTGCTGTTTTGACTCTTTTTTAAGTAAATTAGTTTAGGTTAAAATTAAATTTTTTTCGCAACTAAACCATAAGCGCTCATACCTAGTTTTTCAAACATTTTTTCATATTCTGTTTGTATGTTATCTACTTGCCCGTTTCTAATTTTTTGAGTTAGGTCCTCAACTTCAAATCCATGCTCGATAAATTTGGAATATGAATATTCAAAAAATTCTTTGTCATCTGTTTTTTGATAAATTTTGCCACCGTCACGCAAAAAGGATTTATATGCATGCACAAATCTATCGCTAGTAAGCCTATGACTTTCACTACCTATCTTTGGAAATGGTGGAGAAAAGTTTAAGTAAATATTGCTGATAGAATTGTCTTTTATATAGCGTGGCAAATACTCAGCGCCAGTATTAATAAATCTTACGTTTTTAAGCCCCTTTTCCTTAGCAAGTTCACACGCCATGACTATTATATTTTCCAACATTTCAACTGCAATAAAATTACTGTTTTGCTCTAGTCTGGCTTTTTCTGTTATAAATCCACCCTTACCACAGCCTATCTCTAAGTCAACGGGATTATTATTCCCAAACAACTCGTTAAAATCATAGAATTTTTTATTTTGGACAGCAATATTAACGTTTACAATATCCCTTTCTGGAACAATCAAAATATCGCTTGCGTTTATTAATCTTTCAGCAAGATGCTTTTTTCGTCTTATGCGCATGGTGTTTCCTTTTATCTAGATACAATTATTTTAGTTTATAAAAAAGATGGACGTGAATCCATCTTTTTAAGTTTATATGGTATAAATCAGATTTTATGTATTATCTTTTGAAAAGCTTTCTCATAAACGCAGGTAGCTCTCTTTCCTTCTTAGTTTCAACCGCAGGCTCAAATTCTTCTTGTGGCTCTTCAACTGAAGGTTCCTCCTCCACTTCTTCTTCAACTTGAACAGGCGCTGTGCTTTCTTTCTCAAAATCTCTAAGTAGTGGTGGAACGCTTTCCTTGACGCTTTGGGTGTTATCTGTAAAATTAATCGCTGGTTTAATGCCGTCTTGTTCCTTTTCTACGTTATTTGGTAAAAATCCCGTTGCAATAATAGTTATCTTCACTTCGTCAACCATACTTTCATCAATCGTAGCACCAAAAATTATGTTTGCAGATTCATCGATAATGCCTTGAACAAGTAGTGAAGCTTCGTTAATTTCGGTAAGCATAATATCTTTGCCACCCGTCACGTTTAATATAACCGATTTTGCGCCTTCAATCGTAGTTTCTAAAAGTGGACTTGAAACGGCTTGTCTAACCGATTCTATTATACGATTTTCGCCTTTTGCTCTGCCGATACCCATATGCGCCAAACCTTGATTACGCATAACCGTGTTAACGTCTGCAAAGTCAAGATTGATAAGTGATGGCGTTGCGATAAGGTCAACGATGCTTACAACGCCTTGTCTAAGCATATCGTCAGCAACCTTAAACGCATCAAGCATTCCTGTTTGTGGTGGTAAAAATTGTAATAATTTATCGTTAGGTATAACAACGAGTGTGTCAACGTATTTTTTTAAGTTGACAATACCTTTATTTGCATTTTCATTTCTAACCCTTCCTTCAAAAGAAAAAGGTTTTGTCACAACTGCAACGGTTAAAACGCCAAGTTCACGAGCAATACGTGCAACAACAGACGCAGCGCCTGTTCCAGTGCCACCACCCATACCTGCAGCAATAAATAATAGGTCCGTTCCTTCAAGAAGTTGGGTGATTTCTTCTTTAGACTCCTCAGCAGCAGCCTCGCCAATATTTGGGTCGCTTCCAGCGCCTAAACCCTTAGTAAGTTTTTCACCTATTTGAAGACATTTATCTGCCTTAGAAAGCATAAGTGCTTGATTGTCTGTATTAACAGCGATAAATTCTGCGCTCGATACGTTTGCTGAAATCATGCTGTTCACAGCATTACAGCCACCACCACCGATACCGATAACTTTTATTACTGCTGAATTTGTACTTATAGTTTGTCCGTACATATGTAAATCTCCTTATTTATCTAAAATTAAATATCATTTATGCGCCTAAACGCCTAACAGTCTTGTTCAAGTGCTAAATCTAAAAGCGAAAGTGCCGTCGATTCAATAGGCTTGTCCATAAGTGGCACTTTTGGAGCAATGACTTCAACCGACATTCCAAGCCTATTAGAAACGTGTTCTTTTGCCCCCCTTAAATACGTAATTCCACCACCTGTGATAAATAGTGGAACGTATCTTGGTATAACGTAGCCAGATTCTTCAAAGGCAATTGAAAGGTTTTCGCACAAAACGTCAAGACTTGTCTTTACGCTGTCCTTAACGTCGTTTATTGGATAATATTCGCCGTTTTCTCCATCTAATACGTCAAAGGCATTGCCAGAAGTAATACAACTTAAATTAACTTTTCTCTTTAACTTTTCAGCAACGTCAAAGCTTATCGAAAACTTTTCAACAAGTCCAGCTGTTATATATCCACCGCCAAAGTTAAAGGATTTTTGGAACAAAATTCCATCGCCTTGAATTATGCTAAACGTTGTTGTGATATATCCAATATCTGCAATAACAGCAATTCTATCTCTTGTTTCAGCCTCAACTAAATACAGAGCTTGAGCAAGTGCACTTGACACGCACTCGACCGTAGAAAAACCAGCGCTAAGTAAAGTTTGTTTAACAACGTCTATAAAATAGTTAGAACAAACTATGAAAGAAAGTTTTCCACTAAGTATCTCACTATTTGCGCCAACAGGGTTTGCAAGCCTTCTAAAATCGTCTAATTCATACACTATAGCCGAGCGATTAATTAGCGTATGTTTTGTTGAAGACATAACGAATGCCGAATCAAACAGAGCATCTATATCTTCGTTAGTAATTTTTTTCTTTTTAGAAAAAGAAAGTTGTCCATCTCTTATAAACACTTTGGTAAAGTCACCTGGAACGCCAACGTACACGGTGTCAATCTTGCCATAAGTTCCCTTTGTCACTTGGTCAGCAAGCGAAAACAACACTTTTTTCAATTTTAATTCGTCAAAAAAAACGCCGTTTTCAAAACCATCATAATCATACGCAAATTTGCCCTTGATAATAAAGGTCTTATTTATTCCTCTGTCTCCAATAACGGCAGTTATTTTAGACGAGCCTATGTCTATAATCGCAACATGTTTCTTTTGCATCTTTCACCTTTTATAATTTTTTAAACTCTTAAATCAATTTCAGGTTTAATCTTTAGGATATAATTGAACGTCTTCTCTATATTCAGCATCGATTTGGTCGTGCGTATGATAAACAACAAGTTCACTTACGCCATCTTTTTCTCTATATAACGTTTCTAAATTTCCAAATTTCTTTTGATAGTCGTCTGCCACTGTGTTATAAGTTTCAAAACCGACTTGTCCTTTAATCTCACCATCAACCAAAACGTCCACGATATAAATTTTAACACCTGTATTAGTTTCAAAACTTACGTCGTATTCGCCACCAGAGCAATCTTCTATTGTCACACCCTTAATACAATCGAACAAACCGAATTGCTTAGCAATTTTAAACGTTTCAAAAACTGCTTGGTCGTTTGTTGTTTGTATTTTTACGCCTAAAGGTGCACTGATTATTTCAATCTTAGAAGTTATATTAGGGTTGTTTCTAAACGTTATAAAACTTAAGTCTATAACTCTTCCGCCTTGTTTAATCAAACCCTCGTCGTTTAACACAACTCCGTTTTCATCTAAGATATAAGTTTTTCCGTTTTCTTCTAATCTATACGTTTCCCTACGCTCACTTACGCTAACGTTTAATACGTTCGGATATTTTTTTTCAACGCTTTCAATTTGCAAATATGGTTTTGAATCTAAGCAATCATACACGTCTTTCTCATCTAGGAACAAAAGATTTTTGTGCTTATACTTATTAAAAATCGATTGGATACTTTGCACATCATAACTAGAAACGCTATATTTCACGTCAACTTTTTCCACCGAAAATATTCCAAAGCACGCTAAAAGCACCACAAGAGCAAAAGCTATGGCTATTATTTTTGCTAAAGTTTTCTTTGTTCTCATAATGCTTAAATTCCTTTATGTATTGATTTTTATTATGTCTGCGCCAAGCCCTCTCAACTTTTTATCAAACTCAAAATATCCACGTTCTATGTGAAAAACGTTGCTGATAGTCGTTTGACCTTCTGCATTGAGCCCCGCAAGGATAAGTGATGCGCCACCCCTTAAATCATTTGCGCATACTTTTGCACCCTTTAGTCTATCAACGCCGTTTATATACGCACGCTTTCCTTTGACCTTAATATCTGCACCCATATCAACAAGCGATGAAATGTGGCTAAACCTTTTTTCAAAAACGTTTTCCACTACAACGGACTTTCCCTGACAAACCGAAAGCAGTGCCATTGTTTGCGCTTGTAAATCGGTTGGAAAGTGTGGATACGGCCCCGTTGAAAAAGAAAAAGGTTTTGCTTCTTTGCCACTTTTTATGTATATTATATCATTATTTATACTAATTTTACAAGTATTATCACAAAGTTTATTTATTAAAATTGAAATATTTTTTGCGTTGCAGTTATGAAGTTCAATTTCACCGCCGGTAATCACCGCACCTAAAAGAAAAGTTCCACATTCAATTCTATCAGGAATAGGTGTATATTCGGTGCCGTGAAGTTTTTTAACACCTTCAATTAAAATAGTAGAAGTACCCGCCCCATATATTTTTGCACCCATGGAATTTAAAAAGTTCATCAGGTCAACTATTTCTGGCTCTTTTGCAGAATTAAATATTTGGGTTTTTCCTTTTGCCAACACTGAAGCGAGAATTATATTTTCAGTTGCACCAACCGACGGAAAGTCAAGATAAACGTCGCTTCCGACAATTTGTTTAGTAGAGCAAAATATTTGGTCGTTAAAGCCACTAACTTTAACACCTAACTTTTTAAGCGACGAAAGATGCAAATCTATCGGTCTAAGACCTATATCGCACCCACCTGGAAAATAAATTTGTGCTTTTTTTAAACGGCCAATAAGCGCCCCCAACATAAAGATAGATGAGCGCAACTCGCCTGCAAGGTCTTTTTGTACGCTATACTTATCAACCTTGCTTGAATTTAATATTAAATTATCGCCATCAAACTGCCACTCGCAACCTAGGCTTGATAAAATTTGTAGCATTGACAAAACGTCTTTAATCTTAGGACAATTTTTTATGACTACTTGTTCATCAGTAAGTATAGCACCAGCCATAATCGGCAAGACTGAGTTTTTTGCGCTTTGAATGGTTATTTTTCCACTGAGTTTTTTTCCACCGTTTATCAAGTATTTTTCCATAAAACTCTCCCAAAAGTAATGATATTTTATTTTATGGAAAAATTGCTTAAAAAGTTAAAGAACCTTGTTTAGAAATATTAAATAATATGCCCATTTCAGCCATGAAAATTATTATAGAAGTATTACCGCTAGAAACTAATGGCAAAGGCAAGCCTGTTGGCGGAATACTCCCCGTGACAACGAGTGCGTTTACAAGCGTTTGTATGCCAAAAATCATAGTTATCCCAATAGCTAAAATATAGCCGAATATATTTTTAGATTTAGACGCTATTTTTAGTCCACGATAAACAATAAAAAACAACAACGCAAAAAAGAAAAATAGCCCTACAAAACCTATTTCTTCGCCAATCACAGATAATATAAAGTCCGATTCGGCAAATGGAAGAAAGGAATATTTTTGTCTAGAATTAAAAAGCCCAACGCCAAACCATCCACCTGAGCCAAGCGCATATAATGACTGCAATAATTGATAGCCTTCGCCTTTGGGATTCGACCAAGGGTTTATAAACGCCATAAGCCTATTTAGTCTATATGGCTCGGCAAGAATGAGAGCAATGCCCGCAATTATGGCAGGAATTATTAAATAGAAAAAATGTTTTATTTTCATACCTGCGCAAAATAGCATTGTTATCATTAAAAGCAAAACACAAACGGTTATCGACATATTTGGCTCGATAATTATTAAAAAGCAAGTTGCACCACCAAAAGCAAGCACAGGTAAAATTCCAGCAAAAGTCTTTATTTTTTCTGGGTTTTTACTAACGTAAGTAGCTGAAAATAAAATCAATGAAAACTTGGCGATTTCTGATGGTTGCAAGGTTATTCCGCCAAAGCCAATCCACCTTTTTGCACCATAGTTTTCCACCCCAACACCTGGCACAAAAACTAAAATTAACAAGAGAAAAGAAACTATCGATATGTAAGGCGTAAATTTTTTAAGCTTGTTATAGTCGTAAATAGAAGTTAAAGTCATTACCACTGTGCCCAGTAAAATCCCTATAACTTGTTTTTTGACAAAATAAAATTTATCGTTATAAGTTTTTTGCGCAGAAAAACAACTTGCTGAATATATGAAAATCGTGCCTATAATAGAAAGCAAAACTACAGCTATTAACAGCAAAAAATCGCCTTTATTTGATTTAATCTTAACTAATTTATTCACTTATTTTCTTCCACTAAATTTCTAAACGCATCCCCTCGCTCTTCAAAGCTTGAAAATGCATCAAAGCTTGCGCAAGCGGGGCTAAGCAAAACGCTCTCGCCTTCATTTGCCAAAAGTTTGGCAATTTTTACGGCACTTGTAAAGTCATACGTTAAGGTTACGTTATTATACCCAACCTTTACGGCGCATTCAAACATTTTTAGTCTTGTTGCACCCATAATGATAACGTGTATAACCGAACTTGACTTTATTTTTTCAAATAGCTCCAAATAACTTTCACCCTTGTCACTGCCACCCAAAATAAGAATTGTCGGTCTTATTAAACTTTCGATAGCAGTAATGGTTGAGGCCGTGTTGGTCGCTTTTGAATCGTTGTAAAACTCAACCCCTGCAATATTTGCAATCAGTTCCATACGGTGTTTAACGCCCTTAAAACTTGTAAGAGCACCGACTATAGACTGATTATCAACGCCTAAAAGTTTTGAGATGCAAATTGCAAATAAGGCATTATATACGTTGTGCTCGCCCTTTAACACAAGGCTTTCTTGACCGATTATAAACTCGTCGTCATAATAAATTTTATCTTCCAGTCTATAAGCGCCGTCTACCCTTCCTTTTAGTGAAACGTATTTTATTTTAGCCTTTGTTTCACTGCTAAACTCACGCACTGTTTCATCATCATAATTAAGCACCGAATACTCGCTTTCGGTTTGGTTTTTAAAAATACGCTTTTTCAAAAATATATAGTTTTCCATTGTATAATGCCTTTTAAGATGGTCGGGCGCAATATTTAATATGCAAGATATATGCGGACAAAACGCATTAACGCTTTCTAACTGAAAGCTAGAAACTTCTGCCACGCAAATACTGTCAGCGTCTGCATCACACACTTTACTTGTTAGTGGCACGCCCACGTTGCCAACTAGCAATGATTTTTGACCATTTTGGCAAAGTATGGCATCAATTAAGGTTGCAGTGGTCGTCTTTCCGTTAGTTCCTGTTATCGCAACTGTTGTTGGCAAAAACTGCAAATACCCAAACTCTAACTCGCCTACAATTCGCTTGCCTAAACTTTTGGCTTTTACAGCCACTTCGTGATTAATCGGCACACCCGGGCTTATTACAAGCACGTCAATACTAACTAGCAGTTTGTCTATTTCAGCTTTGACTGTCCTTATAGCACCCAAAGCAACTAACTCTGAAATTGCATTGTCTATCTTTGGGCCACCTAACTCTTCATAAAGAAAACACTTGCCTTTTTTAGATAATATATAATTTGCAACGGCAAAACCGCTCTTTGACACGCCGAGTATTAAAAATTTTTGATTTTTTATGTACATTTAACTCCTTATAAATATGGCAAAACGGCAAGCAAACCAAATACCGACGTTATTAAAGCATAAGTATATCCAATTTGCGTTTCCGAATAGCCTTTTAACTGAAAATGGTGATGTAAAGGCGCCATCAAGAAAACTCGCTTTTTGGTTTTCTTGAAATATAACACCTGTATAATTACCGATATGCTTGATACGACGAACATTATTCCTAATATAGGGATATAAAAGGTGTTTAGCGAAAAAATACTGATAGCACCAATAAAGCCACCCAGCGAAAGAGAGCCCGTATCACCCATAAAGACTTTTGCTTTGCTCATATTAAATAGCAAAAAGCCCATTATTCCACCAATCAAACTTACCGAAAGAAGTGAAAGGCTGTAATACTGTTCTAAGCTTATATGAATTACGCTCAAAGTCTGATATTGCAGGGTAATTAGCGCCACTAAAAACACAAGATATACTAGACTAACTTGTCCTGCCAAGCCATCTAATCCGTCGGTTAAGTTTACGCTGTTGGTTATAGCCAAAAAAATAATAGTTATAATCGGAATTGCAAATATACCAACGTTTACTTCTATCATTAAAAACGGCACGTAAAATACAGCAAATCCGTTTTTATAACCATATATCCCCGCCATGATTGCAATTGCTATTTGGAATATGATTTTTTGATACGCCCTAAGCCCTTGGTTTTTATTGTATTTTATTTTAATATAGTCGTCTAAAAATCCAACGATTAAATAGGCAAGTCCAATGCTTAAACACACTGTTGACAATCTGCTTTTTAAGCCACCGAAAACAATAAAAATAAGAGCCGAAGGCAGAATAAAAAACAGCCCGCCCATAGTGGGAGTTCCGCTCTTTTCCTTATGCGTTTTTACGTAATGCAAAATGGGCTGGCCGACCTTTAATTTCCTTAATATCGGCAAGGCTATAAGTCCACTTATTATTGTAAATAAAAGTGAACAAATTAATGCTAAAATCAAACTTCTCAATGCCCTATGCTCCGTAAATATTCATTGACTGTTTCCTTGTCGCTAAAAAGCCTTTTAATACCGAGAATTTCTTGATACTTTTCACTACCTTTTCCTGCGATTAATATTATATCTCCCTCTTTACCTATACTTATTGCGTGCTTTATAGCTTCTTCCCTATCTTCAATCATAAGATAATGTCGAGTTTTATTTCTAACGCCTTCTTCAATTTGAGTTATTATTTCCATAGGCTCTTCAAAGCGTGGGTTATCAGACGTTATGATAGTAAAATCGGCAAGAGAGCCGCTTATTTCGCCCATAATTTTACGTTTAGTTTGGTCTCTGTTCCCACCGCACCCAAATACGCAAATTAGCCTGCTACTTACAAACGGTCTAAGCGCCAAAAGCGTTTTATTCAGTCCGTCAGGCGTATGCGCATAGTCCACAACAACGTCAAAGCCATTGCTATAAACCTTTTCAAGCCTTCCACTAACGCCCTTAAACTCATTTAAGGCTTTTATAATTTTTTCGCACTTTACGCCAAGAAGTGAACATACGGTTGCGCTTGCAAGTGCGTTATACACGTTGAAAAAGCCTAGCATTTTGAGTTTAACTTGCTCAACGTAGTCAAACAAATTTATATAAAAGCAGGTTTCTTTTGCCTTGCAAGAAATATTTATTGCAAACACGTCTGCTGGGTTATCCATACCATAGCTTATAGCATCTTGTCTTATATCTAAAATTTCCCTGCCCACTTTATCATCGCTATTTGTCACAACGTGTTTAATTTGGCTATCCTTAAAAAAACTTAGCTTTGCCCTTTTATACGCTTCTATAGTTTCAAAAAAATCTAAGTGGTCTTGACTAAAGTTTGTAAAAACAGCTGAAAAAAATTTGATAGCGTGCACCTTGTTTAAATATATTGCGTGTGCAGAGACTTCCATAACAGCAGTTTTTACGCCACCGTTATACATATCGTATAAAATCTTAAATAGTTCTATTGGGTCTGGGGTCGTTAGCGATGGCTCGATATACTTATCTAAATAAAAAGTGCCAAGCGTTCCAATCAGCCCACACTTATGCCCTGAGCTTTTCAAAATATTATATATAAAGTGAGAGGTGGTAGTTTTTCCGTTTGTGCCAACAACAGCAATAAGTTTCATTTTCTTATCAACGTTTGAATAAAAGTTAGAGGCAATTTGGCTCATCGCAATCCTAACGTTTTCAACCACAATTTGCGTTAAAGGCGTATCTACTTGCCTTTCGCAAATAATAGCAACTGCACCATACGTCTGAGCCTCTTTAACGTAGGCGTGTCCGTCAAAATCTTTTCCATTAATGCAAAAAAATAAACTCCCTGAAACCACTTTGTTGCTGTCGCAAGTTAGGTCTTTAACGTTTAGGTCTTGTTTTCCAATAATTTTAATTACGTCTATTCCTTTAATTAGTTCTGATAATTTCATTTTTGCCCCCTTTTATTGTTTGCTTGCCACAATATTATTTATATTCAAAAATGCCACTAAATATTTAAGCCATAAATAGTTTTTATTTTGTTTTTAAGTTTAAAAATAAAAAACCTATAGCGCCATTATATAATAGGCTATAGG